>JBLIOK010000069.1:0-10678 GCA_047639735.1 Candidatus Krumholzibacteriia bacterium
CGGGCGCTGCTACGGCAGCGGTTTCGATGTGGTGGCTGATCATCGCTTACTGGCTCCATACCATGGGCGAACTTTGTGTTTCGCCGGTTGGTTTGTCATATGTGAGCAAGTTGGCCCCGGCAAAGTTAATGAGCCTGATGTTCGGCATCTGGTTCTTGTCCAATGCCATCGCCAACAAACTGGCCGGTGCCAGTGGCTCGTATATTGATACGATCTCGGAAGAACACGGTCTTTCCAGCTTTTTCCTGTTGTTCACCGCGATCACCATTGGTGCGGGAATATTGTTATGGATCATGACCCCGTTCTTGAAAAAGAAGATGCACGGGATTCACTGATTTGATCTGAATCAGGCTTGTTGAAGCGGCGGCCCAATGGGGCCGTCGCTTTTTTTGGGTTTGCACCGAAATCCAGTTGCCGTAACCCCAACTCCCGCTATTGTCTGCGCCCAGCGCCGCCAGCAAATCTGTCGGCCACGGCAAGTCCCTCGTCCCACGCCCCCGTCGCTCGCTTCATACCTGGTGCCATGATCACCGAACGATAGCCATCGTCGGGCTCGAGTAGAATCAGGAGCCAAACGAGGGATGCCCATCCTGCGTGCGGCGATGATGGCCCTGTTGGCCGTTGTCTTGATTTGTGGCGGCACGCGTTGGGCAGGCACCATGTCCATCTCCAACTTCTTGCCCCTCGATCGTCGGCCTGAAGTGATGGAAGATCGCGCTCAAGCGATCATCAAAGAATGGGGCTACACGGAGGACGCTTATGCTCACCGAGCGGACAGTGCATGGGGTTTCATTGTTTCGGATACAGTACTCAAGGAATTCACGGAAGCCGACAGCGCTTGCGTTGACTGGAGCAAGTTGAAAGAAAGACCGGATGCGTACTCCTATTGGTACCGACATTCCCAACATCAAAAATGGTCCGGTTGAGCAACGCTGTGCTGTCCGTTTTGACACTCAGAACTTTATGCTTTTCATCGTCGCCAACGTTATGTATTCCCATGCCATGTTCACCCGCAATGGGCCCGACTAAATCTGGACGATTATTGTTGGGGCCTCTTTTGTTGGCCTAGCATCGTGGTCTCTGTACGGAGCGGCCGAGCCCAACGGGCGCCAAGTTTTGCCCACTATGTTTGTCTCTTCGAGCCGGTTGCTCAGCCGGCGCAAAGCTAACTTCTTGGACCCCTTGATGGGCCAATCTGTCTTGATCGGCCTCGCATTTGGCGGGCTCGTTTATATATTGCGACTGTCGGCGTATTTCAAGTTGAAGGAAATGGTTACTGGCGAGGTCTCATTCCCCTTTGCCATTGACACATCAAACCTGATTGGTCAGCGCATGGTGTTCGGGCAGATTTTGGATCTATCCCTCTTGCTCACTTTCTACTTCGTGCTGGTGATGGCACTGATCTTAATCCGCAAATGGATCAAAAACTTGCCTCTGTCCTTAACCGTCGCTGTGCTTTTTGGGGCCATGGCCAGTGGTGAAAGCACACTTGAAGCGATTGCTCTCAACGTTGGCGCCTTGGCCATTATGATGTTTGTGCTGTTGCGCTGGGGAATGGTTTCGTTCCTGATGGCGGAGATCACCTTTGGCCTCTGCTTCAAAGCCTTCAGACCCTCTACGGCGCTTGGGCTGCGGTTGGCCAACGAAAAGAACACGCCTGACAAGTCCGCCCTCAAAGAGCGTTGCGCGGCGGCACTAGAACGTTCGATAATAGCAAGCCAGCCACGAGCGAAACTCCCACCAACATCGTGGTTACCGCCGTATCTAATCCGCTGAGCACGTCACTTTCCATCATCAATTCGAGGCTGCTGTAGCCAATGCTACCGGGCACCAAAAGAATCAAAGAAGGCACAACCAGGACGACCGCAGGGCGACGCTTTAATCTGGCAAAAACATTGGCAGCGAGGCCCGACAAGCAGGCACCTACTGCCGCGCCTAGCAATGGTCCCAAATAGGTAACCCCGTAAAAGGTTCCCCAATAGGCAACCGTGGTGCCAACTGCGATCCAGGGCAACTCTTGTCGGCGCGCGCGAAAGAGAACAGAGAGGGCGGCCGGGACGATAAATAAGGCAACCCAAAGCGTCCAAACCGGCGCCGTAGACGGATCAACATGCGGGATTTCGCCAGGTAAGAACTGCGCGGCTTGGCGCCCCACCGCTGCCCCGATGCCAATTTTCATAAAGGTCATGATCGCGCCAGCAAACCGCGCCGTGCCGCTGACCAAGTGCCCGGTGCCCAACTCATTCAATGACAAGGTCAAGGCCAGTCCAGGCAGCAATACGATCAAGCTGGCGATCACCACGATGCCCGAGGAAAGTGGCCATACCAAAATTGAAAAAGCAGTGGCCAAGAAGGTCACCATGGCAGCGGCAAAAAATTCAAAGATGCGAGTGCCACTATCGGTGCGGGCCAATCCAACCGCCAAAGCACCAGTGACCAATCCCAGGACCAGCGCCGCGGAGATTTCAGAATATCCACCGGCGAAAAACCTCGCCACCGTGGCCGAGGAAAGTCCGAAAGCGATGATCGTCAGCACGGGACCAAATCGAGGCGGAGCGTTGTCAATTTCGTGCAAACGGGCATCGGCGACCTCGACGCTGATTTCATCCCGATATAGGGACTCGACCACATTGTCGAGCTCGACCAGTTTGTCCAACTGCAGTTGCCCCGGTGCCACCCGGCTCAACGACGTGTGCTGTTCACCAGGCTTACCAAAAGACGAAATTAACGAAGTGGGTCCGGAAAAAAATTCGGCTCTGATGCCCAAGCGCGTCGCGGTGTTGCCCAGAGCGTCTTCCAGGCGGTGGGCGGGAATGCCATAGCTATGCAGAGCTCGGCCCATGTCGATCAGGAACAAAATACGAGGATCATTTTTCGCGCTCACAAAACACCAGACCGTTCTAGGATGAACCCGGCCTGGCGTCTATCAAAGTCGCGCCAAAGTCGGGCGGGTGGCTCTGCTCAGAGTTTCCCCCAAATTGTGCGCCATATCAACCCGCAGCTTGGCCAACAGCGCATCGTCAAAACGCAAGCGAGCGAGGGTCGCCTTAACATAGTCGTCAGCTTGGGGATCGAGTTCCTCATCAACCACTGGGGCCAACATAGCACCAGCTTCGTTGTGGTCAAACCCAACGGCCAAACGTTCGGCCGCTGCGGCGCAAAAATTCGGTGCGGAAGGAGACATGATCACGCTGAGCCTTTGCAGATGCGCATCAACAACCAGCATGCCAACATCGTGCACAAAGCCAGCGGTGAAAGCTTCGCAGCGCAACTCCTCCAGCCCCAACCTTTCGGCGGCGGTGGTAGCGGCGGTGGTAGCGGCGGTGGCTGATTTTACGACGAGACCCGTAGAAGGCGGAATTGATCAACTTAAGAATGTTGGCTGTCATTGCGAGGTCTCGTTCGAAAACTTTTACGACTTTTGACGCCGAGCAGGTTGAACCTTTGAGCAGGTCCAACAACTGCACGACAGTGTTTGGCAAGGTGGCGAAATCACCTGTCGCGGTGATCAGGTCCTGCAATACGGGGTTGTTCACGCTTCCTGCTGAGCGCAAGATTTTCGTGATCAGGGGCAATAGAACGTGATCACTCATCTTGAATATAGGGACGGCGGCGGGCATCCTTAACACAACCTGTTGTTGTACAGTAGTTTACAGGCCACTTAGTGCGTTTTCGAGTGACCTCATTAGACTGAAATGAGGGCCATATTGCAGAACGATCGCGCTGGCACAAGGATTGCTGATTGATTGGCATGAACTTACGTCGTCAAAATCCATTGTTGATCGCAGCCTTGCTTACGGTCGCTGCTTTGATATGCCTTGCTGTTGGATCGCGCCTATTGATTGCCGCCGGAGACCAAGCTGGCGAATGGATGTCAGGCACCGATGGTGGCAGGTTTGTTGGAACCCTCACCCTGATCGGTGGCGCGGTAGTTTTCCTGCTCAGCACCATCGCGATCTTGGCGGCGCGGCGCTACGCTCTCGCCGTTGATAGCGATGCCGTAGACTGGTCGGGCCAACTTGAATTGACCAGCGTTCAGGAATGGAGCCAAGATCTGGCTAACCTGCGCGACGACCTGCGTCGCAAAGGGGATGAATTCGAACGTCATGCTTCGTTTGAGAATGTCGACGTCGACCAGGTTGAGATTGAAGTGCCTTCGACATGGCGGGCAAAAGGCCGTTACTTGGTTGACGAGTCCGGTACGCCCAAAGATCCCTTGGCAGACCTGAAAGATACTCGCGATCAGTTGCTTGAAGCCGCCGCGAGGGTTGACGACATCGTGCAAAGCATCAATGCCACCACCTCTCACTCTACCTCCGAGGCTGAAAGTAAAGGCACTGGCCCTCGTTGGTGGCAATTCTTCAGCAAGTGAATAAATTTGCAAATCGCGGTGTTGATTTCCGCATCTAGCCAAGGCATCATTTTCTCCGTTGCACCCCATTATGTCGCTCCGGAGGATCCATGAATACCGCACCTGAACTGGCAACTGATCACATTGGCTTGATCGCCACCGAACTTTCTCTCGGCAATGGCCAGGTTCAAGCCGTGGCCAAACTCATCGCCGAGGGAGCGACTGTGCCCTTCATCAGCCGTTACCGCAAAGAAGCCACCGGCAGTTTAGATGAAGTTGCCGTGATGAGCATTCGAGATCGCCTCGAACAATTGGCGGAATTAGACAAACGGCGCCAATCAATCCTCAAGTCACTGCTTGAGCGGGAGCTTTTAACCCCAGAGCTCAAAGCCAAGATCGTGGCCGCTACAGCCCTTAACGTCTTGGAAGACATCTACCTGCCTCACCGCCCAAAACGCCGTACGCGTGCCACCATCGCTCGTGAAAAGGGCCTTGAACCCCTGGCCAATCGTTTGTTTTTACAGCAACCTACTGACAACCCAGAAACCTTGGCCGAAGAATTTATTTCGGCTGAAAAGGAAGTGGACTCGACCACCGATGCTCTGGCTGGCGCCCGCGACATCATCGCCGAATTGATCGGCGAAGATCCCGCTAGCCGTGCGGCGATGCGTCAGCTTTTTATCGATCAAGGTTCTGTGCAAACCAAGCTTTTGCGGGGAAAAGAAACTGAAGGCGCCAAGTTTCGCGATTATTTTGATTGGCAAGAGCCCGTGCGAACAGCACCTGGTCACCGAGTTTTGGCAATGAGGCGGGGCGAAAAAGAAAAATTCCTCAGCATGAAGGTTTCGCCTCCGGAAGAAATGGCAGTCGCTCAAGTTGAACGACAGTTCGTAAAAAACACCTCTCCGGCTGGACGCCAAGTTGCCCAGGCTGCCGCCGATGGGTACCGCCGATTGCTGTCGCTGGCCATGGAGACTGAGATTCGTCTGGAAATGAAACGCCGGGCAGACGAAGAAGCTATTGGTGTCTTCGCTGAAAACCTGCGCGAGTTATTGCTCGCGGCTCCCCTCGGCCGCAAAAGGATGATTGCTTTGGACCCGGGCTTTCGCACGGGCTGCAAATTGGTGGTGCTCGATGAGCAAGGCAAGTTGCTCCACCACGACACCATTTACCCCCACACCGGTGGCGCCAAAGCACAACAGGCAAAATCTATTGTCACAGACCTTGTTAAAAAACACAGCATCGAAGCCATTGCCATTGGCAACGGCACTGCGGGCCGCGAATCCGAATCCTTTGTCCGCGATCTCCAATTGGGCTCTGATGTGGCCGTCGTGATGGTGAACGAATCAGGCGCGTCGATCTATTCGGCCAGCGAAGTGGCTCGTCACGAGTTTCCTGATCACGACCTGACGGTGCGTGGATCAGTCAGCATTGGCAGGCGATTGATGGATCCCTTGGCCGAGTTGGTCAAGCTTGACGCCAAGAGCATTGGTGTCGGTCAGTACCAACACGACGTGGACCAACGCGCGCTCAAACGCAGCCTCGATGATACGGTGGCCAGCTGCGTCAACGCCGTTGGAGTTGATCTGAATACAGCCAGCAAAGAATTGCTCGCATATGTATCCGGTCTTGGTCCGCAACTCGCGGGCAACGTCATTGACTACCGCAACGACAACGGAGCCTTCACCAATCGCAATCAGTTAAAGAAAGTGCCGCGGCTAGGACCAAAAGCTTATGAACAAGCGGCGGGATTCCTGCGCATTACTGACGGCAAGAATCCGCTTGATGCCAGTGCGGTGCATCCCGAAAGTTATGCAACGGTGAAATCCATGGCTGAAAGCCAGGGCTGCAAGGTGCAAGATTTAATCGGCAACCAAAGCGCGACAGCGACCTTGCGTTTGCCCGATTTTGTTACCGAATCAGTTGGCCTGCCAACTCTTGAAGACATCTTGGCCGAATTGAACAAGCCGGGACGCGACCCGCGCAGTGGATTCGAAGCCTTTCAATTTGCCGCCGGCGTGGAAAAGATGGAAGACTTGCAGGAAGGGATGCGCTTGCCCGGCTTGGTGACCAACGTGACAAACTTTGGCGCCTTCATCGATATCGGAGTCCACCAAGACGGCCTCGCGCATATCAGCCAGCTGGCCGATCGTTTTGTGCGAGATCCCAATGAAGTTGTGAAAGTTGGACAAAAGGTTATGGCGAGAGTGATGGAAGTCGATCTGGAGCGCAAACGGATTGCGCTTTCGCTCAAGAACGAATAGCTCGACCAAGTTGGCGGATCATCGGGGGCTTTCAGCCTGATAGCCTAATCCTGATACCGCTGCAATGACTGCGTCCGGGTCAAAGTCCTCGCCCGATACTCGGGCCACCCCTTCGGCCAGCACAACCTGGACCGACGTCACGCCCGGCACTTCGCTGATTGCTCGGTCGACGCTGGCCGCGCAATGGCTACAGGTCATACCAGTTACCGAAAACGTATGACTCGCCTGAACGGGATCGGATCCTTCGGCGCATTCGCCTTCAGCGCAACAATCCTCTGTTTGGCGCGACCGCCAGGCGCTCCAGAGAAGAATCACGACCAGCGCCACCCCACTCAGGTGATCAAACCAGCCAATGGATTCATGGGCGTGTCCCATGCCCGTAAAACTGGGCAAGGCCTCGGACGCCCGAGGCAAAAGCCAATCCAAAATGAGCCCTCCGCCAAAAGCAGAAAGTGCCACAGTCGCCAAATAGATGAACATTGTGCGGCGACCCAAAACACGATTGATCGTCGTGATGGTGGCCGCATTGGTGGCTGGTCCAGCCACCAGAAAAGCCAAGGCTGCTCCGGGTGAAGCGCCCATGGCGATGAAGCCCACGGCCAGTGGCACGCTCGCGGTCGCGCAAACATAAATAGGAATACCAACAATCATCATCAACGCAATGGACAACGCGCCGGCGCCTAGGTAGTTACTCAAGAAATCTGCGGGCACAACCGCGGCGATCAGGCCCGCGATAAGTATGCCGTAAAGCAAAGCGCGACCAATATCGGCGGGCAAGGTCACCGTGGCGTAAGTCCACGCCTCGCGGAATCGGCTCAGCCAGCCGTCAGGTTTTGTTGACGATACCGGAGCCACCGGAGCCGCCGGAGCGACGTCATCGTCAACAAACGTTTGCACCAAACTTCCGCCGAGAATGCCTGTGGCCAACGCTACAACGGGACGAAAAAGGGCGAAGACGGGGCCCAACATGGTCCACGTGATCATGATGGAATCAACGCCCGTTTGCGGTGTGGAAAGTAAAAATGCCGATGTCGCAGCTTTGCTGGCTCCGTGTTGGCGCAGACTCGCGGCCACCGGAATCACACCGCATGAACACAAAGGCAAAGGCACACCGAACAACGAGGCCTTAGCCACCGAAGCCAAACCTGGGCGACCCAAGTGCCGTTCAAGCCACTCGGGCGAAATAAAGACAGACAAGAGCCCGGCGACAGCAAAACCGAGGAGCAGCAACGGCGCCATGGCCGCTGTCAATTCCCAGGCTTCTTGGCAGAAATGCCACAACAGATCCATGAACTGCTCCATCTTATTTGCTCGGTCCTAGTGTTATCCGGCCTGTATTACTGAGCAACAGGGTAAATCGGAATCGCCTTTATGGCGAATCGCGAAGGGTCGATCCTTTGCCCAAGGAAAGATCTACTTTCGATAGCAGATATCCGCCCAACCCAAAAAACACGATTAAAGACAATATTCCCCAACGTCCTGCCCCTGTCCCCTGACTTACCGCCGCAAAAACCAATGGCCCCACTATTCCAGCCAGCTTTCCGCTCAGGGCGTAAAAACCAAAATATTCGGCCGTGCGGTCGGCCGGCACCAAGGTTGCAAAAAGTGAACGACTCAGAGCTTGGGTGCCGCCCTGCACTGTGCCCACCGCACCCGCGAGCAGGTAAAAATGCAAGGCCGTCGACATAAAATAGCCGCCGACGCTGATCAGCAAATAAACCGCCAAACCGATTAAGATCGCAGTGCGCGCGGTAAGGCGTTGAGCGAGATTGCCAAAAGCAAAAGCGCAGGGAATACCAATGATTTGAGTCAGCACCAAAGCGCCGATCATATCGGTCAGCCCGATGCCAATTTCTGATCCGTATACCGTAGCCATCTTTACAATGGTTCCGATACCATCGTTGTAGATCCAGAAGGCCACCAAGAACCTGAACAACGGACGGTTCTGCCGGATCTCGGCGAACGTTTGCCACATGCGTCGCCAACCTGGAGCGGACTGGGTTCCTGTTTTTAATTGGGGACTAGGTTCGGGTACATGCCGCAAAAGTGGTACGGTAAAAACACCCCACCAGACAGCCACGCTGACAAAGGAAAGTTTTATCGCCATGCCGGAATCGGGCAAACCAAACCACTCTGGTCGCATGACCCACATCAAATTGATGATCAAGAGCAGGCCACCGCCGGCATAGCCCCATGCATAGGCTTGGGCCGATAGTCGATCTAATTGCCGGCCACTTGCTAGACTGGGCAACAATGATTCGTAGAATACGGTTGCCGCGGCGAATCCAAAATTCGCCGCAATAAAGAGAGCCGCTGCCGTGCGCCAAGCGCCAGGTCCGATGGTCGCAAATAGCGCGGTCATCAAAATGCCGATTCCGGCGAAGAGAGCGAGGTACTTTTTCCGTTTGCCAGCGACGTCGGCCATGGCGCCGAGCATGGGCGCGGTCAAGGCTACTAGCAACAACGCCGCAGCGGTTATATAGCCCCACATAGCCGTGGTCTGCGCCCCGGTGTATCCGCCAGCTTCAGCAAGTTCGCGAAAAAATGGAGGGAAAAGTGCGGCCATCACGGTGGTGGCGAAGGCCGAGTTCGCCCAATCGTAAAGGCACCAAGCTCGTTGCGGACTGACCTTCATCATTGCTCCTAAGGCTTAACGGCACGCGTAGCGAACAAGGTAGACATGAATTTACTGAGGGTATCATTTTCTTCGGCAGACATTTTGTCCTCGTAGAAACCCGACAACTGAAACCCCACTGCCAACTGCCCGCCAATCAGAATTTCTAACGTGTGGCTAAATTCGTAAGGAGTGCCATCGGACTCCAAGGTTGCCAGATCCGCGGGCGCCAGACTTGTCGGATCAGAAAACGGAAGCTTGTAGGCCACCTCCAAAACGCCCTTTTGTGACTGAGCAAAGTCGAACAGATAATAGGCGGGATTCATATGGCCAACCAGCAGCGCACCACCGGGTTTTAGCACCCGAAAACATTCGCGCCATACCGGCGCCAAATCAGAGACAAAACAATTGCTCGCGGGATTAAAAATAAGATCAAAGGATTGGTCTTCATACCGGCTCAAGTCAGCCATGTCCCCTTCGTCTAATTCAAGGGTCAGCCCTTCGCGATCAGCGACTAGTCTATCTTGGGCCAACTGAGCTGGCGAGTTATCGAACACGGTTACGATGGCCCCAGCAGCCGCCAGGATGGGCCCTTGTTGACCGCCACCGCCCGCCAAACAAAGGATGCGCTGGCCAGCAACGGGTTCCAACCATGCGGAAGGTGTAGGCAAGGTCGACGTCAGTTTGATCGACCAGTCGCCCGTTCGGGCCCGCGACACTTCATCAGCGTCAACCGGAATACTCCACTGACTCCCAGAGGACACTTCTCGGTCCCAAGCCTGACTATTGTAACGCCGAACGTCCATTTTACTCCTACCAGTAGTACGAGATACCTGCTTGTGGGATCACCTTGATATTACCGCTGCTGCCCAAACGAGCAAAATCAGCTTCAACTTTCCAGGCCCAACGTTTGCCCTGCAAATATTCGATCCCGACTCCCCCGCCCCAATTCCAATTCTTTTCGGTTTCAAAAACATCCTCACCACCGGACTGGCCCACTTTCTCTTCACTGTAGAAGTAGGCGCCACCGCCGCTGACGAAAATCCGGGTGCGAGCATCTTGACGCAGCACGTAGTTCAGGTTGACTCCGGCATTGTGTTCTTTTTTGTCGTCGGTGTGCCAGATACCACCGGCGACCTGGACGTACAACCACCAACGCACCGGCATGCGAAATGCCAAACCATGACCGCCGACTTGACCATAGTGGAGACCGAGCGCACTCTGCAGTGGGTCCCCACTTTGGTTCCAATCTGGTCCGGTTCCGTCCTGGGCAACGGTCGGGGTCGCAATGTTCATGGACACTAAAGTGATGAAGAAACAATAAATGATTCTGCCGGGCACGGCTTTCATCTTGGCTAACGTGTGGATCTTAGACATAGCTCCATCTTTCGAGTCGGTTTAGCCTCCAGCTTGAGACTATGATGCAACAGAGCTCGCTCAGTGTCCAAC
>JBLIOK010000070.1:0-10672 GCA_047639735.1 Candidatus Krumholzibacteriia bacterium
GCTTTTCCTGCTCTCAGCTCCCAAGACATTAATTTGGTCACGAATCGCCCGACCATGCAAACGAACCAGCCCTCGGGGCGGATTGTCTTCCGTCTAGCCACTGATACCAACCTGCAAATCGGTCTTTCAGGGCTGGAAATCGCACCTGCCGCCAAATCGGCTGCACAAGGAGCCAGCAGCCAACTGCGGCTCCAAGACCTGGTGGCCCAAACCGCTGGCTCTGGCCAAATAACAGCCCGGGTCCCTTCGGCGGTCAGAGATCGCAGAAAATACGATTCTCTGGCTCGTTATGGACAATTTGAGACGAATCGGACCGACCGCAATGCCCTCGCCAAAATTGCCGCGAACCTGCTAGCTGACCCCGCCATTGACATGGTTTGGCTGGAACCGGTTGCCATTCCCGCCGTCCTTGATTTTGGCCAACCAACTCCCAAAATGGCCCTTGCACCTACCGACACAGCCTCTGGCTCATTCGAAGGCCAACAAGGCTATCTCGGCGACGCCCCGACCGGGATTGGCGCCTTGAGTATGCGGGCTCAAGCCGGCGCACTTGGTGCCGGCGTGAATGTGATCGATGTCGAAGGCGGTTGGTTGTGGAGCCACGAAGATTTCCCAACGCCTTTAGTCGAAATTGGCACCCAGATCCCCACTCTCAGTTGGCGCAATCATGGCACCGCCGTGCTTGGGGTTATTCGCGGCCAGGACAATGGAATCGGGGTTACGGGCATTGCTCCAGCTTGTGAAATCGGCAGCTCGTCCATCGGTGACCAATCGACAGCCGAGGCCATCCTCTCGGCCTCCACTTTTTTGAGCCCCGGCGATGTCATCGTTATTGAATTGCACGCACCCGGCCCAGAAGCGACGGACATTGGCCAACAGGGATTCGTCCCCATGGAATTCTGGCAAGACAACTTTGACGCCATCCAGGCCGTCACTCGCCAAGGTATAATGGTTCTCGAAGCAGCTGGTAATGGCGAAGTGGATTTGGACGCTGCGATCTACGCCGGAATGTTTGATCCTGCCTTGCGGCATAGTGGGGCTATCATGATTGGCGCGACCAACGGATCGGCATTGGATCCGGCTTGGTTCACGAATCACGGTCTGCGCGTTGACCTGAACGGCTGGGGTTTCAACGTCACGACGATGGCGTACGGTGATTTGCAGGGCGACCCAACCTTTCCGGAAGAACAATGGTACACCACACAATTTAACGGCACCAGCAGCGCCACGCCTGTGGTCACCGGCGCCGTCGTCAGCCTGACCGGAATGGTGCGGGCTCGGCACGGTTTTTCTCTCGACGCCCAATTGGCGCGCGATATTTTACTCGCCACCGGCACGCCTGCCAACGGGCCAGAAATGATCGGCTCTCGCCCAGATTTGGTGGCCGCTTATGCCCTAGCCGATACGAGCATTGGCGAAGTGACCGGCGTGGTCACCGATTTGAATACCGGCTTGCCCATTGAAGGTGTGCTGGTTCAGGTGAGTGGCGGAGGCTCTTCTGCCCTCACGGCCGCCGACGGTTCGTGGCGTATTCCCCTCATGGTGGGTCCCGTCAGTTTTGAATTCTCCGACTTTCTTTACCAAGACGGAAACGCCAACACCGCGGTCACGCTGAGCACCAGCACCGTGCTCAACATCGCTCTGGATCCCTGGCCATTGGTGGCGATCAAAGGCGTGGTTTACGGCAACGGCGCTGCACTGCCATTCGCCCATATAGAGCCATTGCTGCTGCCCATCGCAGCTGACATTGGCCTCGCGGACGGATCATTCTCCCTCGAGGATATCCCCGTTGGCAACGACGAACAGATCCTGGTGGACGGCGTGCCTGGTTTCGGCGCGCGATTTATGGACGTCACGACAATGGGCGCAACCGGCGACGTTTTCATCTACCCCGTACTCAACCCAATTGATGAAGACTTCAGCCTCAGCGACGGTGGCTTTGTTTCTAGCCAAGGATTATGGACCCACGGAGCTCCCGTTGTTTCCGGCAATCCCGGCAGCGTCGCCGGCAGTTTCACGGGCGCCAATTGTTGGGGCATCGGCATGGATGGATTTGGCTACGCAGACGATGTGGCCGATACGCTGACCAGCTCGGTCTATGACTTGAGCGCAGTCACTGGCCCCTACTTCATGAGCTTCCATTATTTCAGCGACACCGAAGGCAGCTTCGACGGTGCGAATGTGCAAGTGAGCGTTGGCGGCGGCCCCTTCAATGTCTTGGCACCAATTGAGAACTATCCTGACCAAAGTCTTGGCGGCCTGGTGCAAGAACCGGGTTGGTCTGGGCCAAGCAACCGCTGGACCGGCACCGTGTTTGATGTCTCGGCAATGACGGGTGGAGACTTTCAAATCCGCTTCCACTTTGGCTCGGACGCTGGCGTCACCGCTCCCGGGTTTTTCATCGATGGCATAACATTTGGCGCGCCTATTGTTCCATCAGCAGTTGATGATCTGGTACCAAGTCCGGTGACAGCACAACTGGCGGCCTGGCCAAACCCGTTCAACCCTATGGTCAATATCTCGTTTGAATTGCCCCAAGCCGGTCAACTGGAAGTCGCGATCTTTGATGTTCGCGGTCACCGAGTGAAACAACTGCACAAAGCTGCCGTGACCAACACCCGTGGCATCTTGCAGTGGAGTGGAGAGAACGAAAGCGGGCGCCAGGTTGCAAGCGGCGTGTATTTGGTGCGACTGCTCGGGCCTCAAGGTCAAAGCGCGTCACAAAGAGTTGTCTTGACCAAGTGATCCCGCTAGGATATCCAATGAGGGAATCCGAATGAACCAAGCCATCTAGCTGAGGATATGCACAAATGGAGACAAGCGGGAATTCAGTCACCCCCGACCCACTGAATAAAGACTTTCGTCTGGTGGCCTTGGTGGGCAACAGCCGTGCCTACACTCTGATGGTCGCTTTGGTTGGCCAAATCCTCTTGTCGTCTCTCAGCACGGACGAATCATTTCTAATAGATGTCTACCAAGCCTTCGTAATACTGGCGGTCATTTTAGTCGCCGCCGATAACCGCCGCCATCTCATGGTTGGGCTCGCGCTAGGAATTCCGAGCCTTGTTCTGACGATCACGGATCTCACCATTAGTGATAAAGTTTCGGGTTGGATCACCTATATCTTTGTCGTGGCTTTGTATCTTTTTGTCATCCGCATGATGTTGATCAAAATATTCAAAACAAAAAAAGTCACCTTCGAAACCATAGGCTTTGCGATATGCACCTATCTTCTCTTAGGATCGGTTTTCACTATTCTCTATGCAGGGGTAGTGATTCTCAATCCCGATGCCTTTAGCCAATCGATCACTCAAGCTGGCAGCAGTCCAGGGTCCATCCTGACCTACTTTAGCTTTGTGACTTTAACGACGCTTGGGTACGGGGACATCAGCCCAGTTTCACCCATCGCCCGCTCTCTTGCTATTCTGGAGGCTTTGACCGGGACGTTATTTTTGGCGGTATTGATATCTAGGTTGGTAGGTGCCGCAGCGCGCGAGAAGTAAATTTAAACACGAGGCGCAGTTTTAAGAACCAGGCGCAGTTTTAAGAACCAGGCGCAGTTTTAAGAACCAGGCACTTCGGGCAAAATCTTTTCAAATTCAATTTCATCCCGCACTGGCAACCCGTAGTCGCCAATCTTTGGCACACTGGGCTTTAACAATCGGATTTTGGTCATGGCGCCAAGCCGCACCTCGCTGATAACAAACCCTCTTTTTTGGAAAAAACGCTGAGCGTCGATGCGGTCGTTAGTGGTGATTGTCCACAGGCGTGTGCAATCAGCCTCTCGAGCGATATTCTCAACCTTTTCCAGTAGCAACGTGCCAACACCAATGTATTGGCACAGGGCATCGATCGTCACCACTTCGCAAGCATCGCCGACGATATCATAGGTGATCAATCCGACCCGCTCGCTGCCTTCAGTGGCAATATAACCGGCAAGTTTGTGCGGGTCATGCACTTCAGATCGGGACACTACAAAATCGCCGCCAAACAAAAGTTCGGTGCGCTCTTTGACCCACAAGCGATCGTCATCGGACAACGCTTTGACCTGCGTGGCAATATCGCGAAATAGGCGACCGAAGCCCGCAGGAAGATCTTTAGGTTGTGTCTTCTTGTTGTTTGCCATAGCCGAAACATGGTTTGCGAACCTGCGGCACGCAAGTTCGCATATCTGGTCGCCAAACTAACGTTTTCTTTAGCTGCGCCGATTACAGCCGAAGAAAATCAGGAGAATGACCACTCAGGAGATAGGCTGACCGCGAAAGGGCCCTGACTTGTCCCGCAAGACCAACTGGATTCAACAGCAAAAACCAGGCAAACAGATTGAGAGTCAGCCATTGCGGTATTCCGACATGGATCGTCCAGCTGATGGCGAGGTCGCGCGCCGGTCGCTGCGTGTTGCCTTTAGCTACGTGCCTGTTACGATTTTGATCACCCTGATGACAGATTTAAAACACGAAGCGCTGTACCTCTCAAGCTGTGTGATATTGCTCTATTTGATTTCAGGGATATTTCGCTACCGCATGTCCAAATCTTTCGAAACGACATACGACTTAAATCCCCACCGTTGGCGTACGCGGTTTGCGATTGGCACTCTCTTTCCAGCTATGATCTGGGGAATGGGCATGGCCGCCATATTGCTCAAGTTCGGGCTAGACTGGACCTACCTTATTTGTTTGGTCGCTACCGTTGCCATCGCGGCCAGTTCGACCAGCAACCTGTCGCCGCGCATGCAAGTTTTCCGTGCTTTCCTGGTGCTTACCTTGCTGCCACAAGCGGTGATCATGTGTTTCTTAGGCGAAGGACGAGCCCTGGCACTGGCTGGAGCGGTCATCTTTTTTGGAGGTCAAATCCATGTTCTCGGCACTTATTTTCACAGCGAGTTCTGGACCCGGCTCAATAAAGAGCGCGAGCTGAGGCTGAGAGCCGATGCGCTGCAAGGAGCCCACGCCGAGGTCAAAGCGGCCAACAAAGCGAAGAGCGAATTCCTGGCCAACATGAGTCACGAGATACGCACCCCAATGAACGGTGTGATCGGCCTGACGAGCCTCATGTGCGAGACTGAACTGACAGAGATCCAACAAGATTATCTCACGGACATCAAGGCATCCGGCGATTCCTTGTTACAAATTATCAACGAGATCCTCGATTTTTCAAAAATTGAGTCAGGTCACTTCGAACTCGAACAGATTCCCGTAAATCTGCCGGAAGCGATTAGCTCGGCCACTAGCCCCTTGCAATCAGTAGCTGATGAGCGCGGCAATACTATCGAAATTGACCTGGATGACAAACTGCCCAAATGGGTAATGACAGATTCTCTGCGGTTATGGCAAGTGCTCAATAATCTGGCCGGTAACGCGCTCAAGTTTACCGAAAATGGCACCGTCACCATTAAGCTACGCTTGCAAAGCCAAATTGGCCCGCACCCTCGCGTGCGCTTCGAAGTCATCGACACGGGTATTGGAATTCCAGATGAAAACCTAGCCCACATTTTTGAAGCGTTCAAACAAGCTGACGGGTCAACCACACGTCGATTTGGCGGCAGCGGCTTAGGGCTGACGATTTCCACACGCATCATTCGTTTGATGGGCGGACAAATTGAAGTCAGAAGCACCGAAGGAGAGGGCAGCAATTTCTTTTTCACCGTACCGCTGCCTGTCGCTGAAGCACCCGTTGAAGAACCAAGTGACAATCTAGATGATTCGACTACGCTGCCGCTCGACGGTATGAGTCTTTTGCTCGTCGAAGACAATCCCGTGAATCAGAAATTGGCGTATCGCATTCTTAAGAAAGCCGGTGCGCAAGTCACCCTGGCCAATAACGGACAAGAAGCCGTCGATGCCTGCTTAGACAATATTTTTAATGTGATACTGATGGATGTGCAAATGCCGGTTATGGACGGGTTCGTTGCAACCGCCAAGATTCGCGCGAATGAGGCGGAAAATCAGCATGTGCCTATCGTCGCGTTGACGGCTCACGCTCTGCCAGGCTACCGCGAAAAATGCATCGCAGCGGGTATGGATGATTTTGTAACCAAACCTCTCAAAGCCAAACTGTTGCGTCGAACGGTGTACCGTTGGGCACGTCGGGCATTCGACTACAGCAGTTGATCACGCTTGTGCGCATTCGGATTGATCGCCCTGCAGTTTAGCAATGGTGTGCGGCACTGCTGGCCACACCGCCTCAAGGTTTTCCACAGCACCCACTGGACTACCTGGCAAATTCACAATCAAAGTATTGCCGCGGATGCCCGCGATAGCGCGACTGATAATAGCGTGAGGAGATTTACCCATGCTTGCTGCCCGCATCGCCTCGCCGAATCCCGGCAGGTTGGTGGCGATCACATCAGCGGTTGCTTGGGGTGTCACGTCGCGGGGCGAAACTCCGGTTCCACCACAAGTTAAAATGAGGTCGTAACGGCCATTGTCGACCCACTGCACTAAAGCGTCAGCAATTCGAGCTCTTTCATCTGGCAGCACTAATACGACAACATTTTTTATGCCGTTGTTTGCCAAAAACTTCTGCAGGGCCGGACCGCTTTTGTCTTCTCTTTCACCGCGAAACCCTTTGTCACTGGCAACAAGCACCCCAATTTTAAGCACGTGTTTATTGTCGGCCTTGATGTCCATATCAATCCTCCAGTTTGGGTTCTTCCTGCCGTTCGTAGGTGCCGCTGCGGCCACCGGTTTTGCGCAATAACCGCACGGCCGTCACTTCGATATCTTTGCGCACACCTTTACACATGTCGTAAATCGTCAAGGCGGCCACCGTTGCACCGGTCATTGCTTCCATCTCCACACCGGTTTTCTCGAAGGCGCGGACGGTGCACCTCACCTGTATGATTCCGCTCTCTTTGTCGGTTAAGAATTCAATAGAGGCGTGATGCAAAGCCAAGGGGTGAGCAAGGGGGATCAATTCTGGCGTTTTCTTTGTGGCGGCGATACCGGCCAAACGCGCCACGCCCAAGACATCGCCTTTGACGATTTCGCGATCCAATATTTGGGCGAGCAAATATCGACCTAACACAACTTGCGCGGCAGCCAACGCCTCGCGCAGAGATTTTTCTTTGGCCGATACGTCCACCATATGCGCGTGGCCATCGGCGTCAAAATGATTAAATACCAAGGTCAGCGCACCAAGGTCATGCGGCGCACTTCGTCGACGCCTGCGCTGCGCAGATGATACAGATAAATTCCAGCACTCACTTGTCGCCCTCTTTCGTCATCACCACGCCAGTTAAAATCGTGCTCGCCAGCAGCGAGCGATCCGTCCACTAAAGTACGCACATGTCGCCCAGCCACATCATATACGCTCAGGTTTGTATGGCCAGCATTCACCAACGAAAACGATATTTTTGTCAAAGGATTGAACGGATTTGGCACGTTTTGTTGCAAGGCCACCGTAGCGCGTGGCTGCAGATCTTCTACCCCAGAAACAAAAGGAGCCTTTAGGCTGTAAACGCCTTTTCCGTGGGTGCCGGCCACGAGCACGCCATCCTCACCACGCGAGGCCAGCTGATCAACCAAGACGTTGCCGATCAAACTTGGCGCTTCTAAGGTCCATACCGTCGCCGCACCATTCATCTCCAATGTCGAATACAATCCGGTGCTGGTTGCGGCAAAGAAAAAGTCGACACCATTAAAGTTAAAAAGATTGACCGCGCGCACGGACGGACCATCAACGCCCGCCAAATTTCCTTCGACTTCGCTCCAATTCACACCGTAATCATTGCTGTAAAAAATACTGCTGACGTTGTAATTCGACACCGCCACCAAAATTTGGTTGTTGTCCCAACTGCTCACGTCAATATCGGACACATAGCCACCAACGGGCCAGTCAGCTCCCATATTTAGCTGAACCGGAACACTGCTCACCGGCGCATTTTTAGCATCTGCCAAGAGGTACACGCTGCCGCTAGAAGTCCCATAAAAAAGATCTGGATTGGGTCCGATGGTCATTGCCAAACTGGAGACGGAACGGTTGGCAGGCAGACTCGTGATATGCACCCAATTGAGACTTGTCGGCACATTGGACCACAAAGGAATGGCGGAAATATCACTATTGCGCCAGATGCCGTTGCTGGTGGCCACGTACAATTGATCGACGTTATTGGGATCGATCAGTAACGGATTGATCACTAGATAGCTACCGGCCCCTATCGGGTCGACCTGGGTCCAGTCCACCCAAACACCGGTGCTGTTGTCGACGGTCATCCGCAACACCACACCATTTTGGGCCGAAACCACATAGTCACCGGTGACACCCGAGGCATCAGAAACTGCGCAATAACTGCCATCGCCTGAAAGCAATTCGGTCCACGGCAAAGTAGATTGGGTCGTGCCCACAAACCAAGTGCCGTTGTCTTGCATACCACCGATCACCACGTCGCTGCCGACGAGATTTTCATCGATGGCAACGTCGTAAAACTGGCTCGTGCTGTAGCCATTGTTCAATGGTGTCCAGGCAACATTAGCGTCAAACAAATTTGTGCTGCGGTGGATTCCGCCATCGCTAGCGCTGTACGCGGTCAGTGGTGCGCCTGGTAAAAAGGTCAACGAGTGCAAATCGGCATGATGATCTGGATATTGCCAACCTCCGATCCACACGTCACTGGTGTTGGTGGCGAAGCCGTCAGCGCTGCGAATCAGATGCAAACCACCAATATAAACCACATCGGCATTGGTGGGGCTAACGGTCACCGACTGGCAATAGCTGCTGTACGTTTCCATGGGTTCACCAGCGCCAGGACCAGGCAGGTTACTCATTTGGCCACTGCGGTCTTCCCAATCACCATTGCCGCCGGTGCCATCGCCGCCAATATAATTGTAGCGATAAAACCCTTCGCTCGTGGTGCCATTTCGGTCAGACACCAAGGCATATACTTTTGTTTCTTCGGTCGGGGCGATAGCCAAGACAATGCGATTGTGGCTAGTCAATGTCGCCGGTGTGATGTCTGTCCAAATCAAGCCATCGGGCGAACGAAAGATCCCGCTGAGGCCGCCGTCACTGCTGAGGCTAGCATAGAGCACACCTTCACTAGTGACCACCACATCGGTATATCGCGCTTGTGTATTGGGGTCGCCGAGGACACTGACCCACGAACCACCTCCGTCCGTACTGCACTGAATCGAACCAAAAATCGCCGCGTAAATGGTACCTTCAACCCCTACACTGGTGTCGATGACCAACTTGTAAACATATTGCCAAGAATTGGTAAAACTGGACGGGCTGGAGCCACTCGTCGACACCAATGAAGACCAAGTGTAGCCGCCATCAGTTGATTTAAAAAGTCCGTCGCCCCGGAATGAAGCGCCTCCCCCACCGCCGGCTGAGTTGCCCCGGATTTCACCGGTGCCGTAGTACCAGATATTTTCCTGGCCAGGTCCTGTATCTTGAGCGATAGCCGAAACCGCATGCAGTTGGCTGCTGCCAGTTGTTAGTAACCAACTGGCACCGTCGTCATCACTGCGCCACATTCCACCGCTGACTCCCCCGGCCAGCAAACTTGGATTGAGCAGGTCGCTCGCAACGTCGACCGCAAAGGCGCGCGTGCGGCCACCGATGTTAAATGGTCCGCGGTATTGCCATGGGCTGAACTGTTTGTCCGCGACAGCGGAGTTGTTTTCAATCTGAACCGAGCCGCGCGACCACGAAGGCAGATTTTTGGCGAACGCCTGCTCTCGGCGGTAAATGTCGACTGGAATTTTTCCCGTTTTGGGGTCAGCGAGGCGTGAAATCTCCCAAGCTTTGCGTTCACCTGGACCTTCAGAGAGGCTACTGCTGGATGCGATACCTATAGGCTCTGGAACAAATGCCATCGGATCAGGTCGATCGAAAATCGAGATTTCCGGCTGTAGAGATGTGGCACCAACGATCAAAACCCCGCCAACAAACACAGCGATCAGTAGCTTTTCAATCACGGCTTTTTCTCTCGTAACTCATTCGCTAGCCTAACCTTATAGACATCCTAGGTGATCTCGGACACTCGTCCACAGTATTCTTCATTTATAGCATTATACCGCAAGCTAGCGCTCCCGTATACATCTGATACCACTGACTCTGTATTTGCCACCATGGGGAACAATGCGACGTCATTGCCCTTTACTGACCACAGGAAACCCTGCCTGCCAATACGGGTGTTCATTAGAAGTAAATAAATTCAACGCTTGAACCCTCGTTTCCGAAGTCTCTCCCTAGATACCGCATTGCCCGCAGTCTCTGGCACCTGGGAATGACCATATATCAGGTGACTCCTAGCGAGTTCGTCTGAAAAGTGGGAAGTGAAATCTGATGAGGCCTCTTACAAGGTTGCTGACCTTGATCCTGAGTCTTTGCCTAGCGGCCTCGACTCAGATGCCGACGGTGCCTTCGACCCCCTTCTGAAAACCCCCTTCATCGAGGGGCTTAACGACCCTGAGCTCGCCGCTGACGAGCCTCTCGCCATATTCCGGGCCAGTAATGCGCCTAACGGCCGTGCAATTATCGTAGCCACGTTTTGTCTTGTTTCGGCCACGATGGCTCAGAGCCAGAGTGGAAACCTTGTTCTTGAAGCAAGCGCCGAAGTCGAATCGGTGCAAGAAAACACCGATGGCACACACCAGGTTTTGCGGTCCCCCGCAGTCACTGTGGTGCCTAGTGATGAAGTGATATACACCCTTCGCTACGACAACCA
>JBLIOK010000071.1:0-10646 GCA_047639735.1 Candidatus Krumholzibacteriia bacterium
CGACCAGTGGAAGTGGGCGGATTTACTGACGCCGATTTGGGCCTTTTCGAAGTTACCGACCCGCGTAATCCTGTGTATGTGCAACTGACGGCAGCGAACGTCGTGGCAGATGGGGCTGAATGGAAGCTTTCGGTCATGCCTGACGAGGCCAGCCCTGGCCAACGTCAATTCTTTGCGGTCGGCAGCGCCTCGACCACGGGCATTGACGAATTTGTCAAATTTCTTTCCGAACCCGTGCTTGATCCGTCATCACCCACGAGTTTATCAGGTGCTGACCCTGATCTGATCGTTGTATCCCACCCTGATTTCTTAGAGGCCACCAACCGATGGGTTGATCACCGTATCGCTCGTTCGGGCGGCACTTTGCAGGTCCATGTGGTCGATGTGAACGACCTCTATAATTGGTACAGCGGTGGCATCAAGAGCGAGTGGGCGATCAAACGTTTTGCCAACCACGCCATCACCCAGTGGAACAGCTGGGCCCTGATGATCATGGGCGACGCTAATGAAAATGTGTTGGGCAAAGAGGTGTTGACCGAGGGGCGCCCCTGGAGCACCGACTGGGTACCCACACATTATCATCGCCAAAAGGCCAGTGGATATGCGCCAGAGTTAATGGCGACTGACAAGTGGTACGCTTCGCTAGAAGCCGGATCATTCTACCCCGGAATTCCGTTATTTCCTTTCGATGTCTCAGCCCCGTGGGATATGTACGTGGGCAGGTTTCCTTGCAATAATGTTGCGGAATTGAACGTGATGATCGACAAAGTCATCACCGTTGAAAACGTGCAGGCCGATCAGGATTGGCGCCGTCGCGGCATATTTATGGCCGATGACGAATGGTCCAATGGTTTGGGTGTGCGGGCTGGGTCTGAATTGACCTACAAGTTTGGAGAGGTTCAATTTGGCGGCAGCGAAAGAGACAGCCTCGGCCATATGTGGGCGGCGCGTGCAGGGGTTCCTTTGGATTCGGTTGTTGTGTTGCTGAAGCCCTATATGGATGAAGGGTTCCCCTATGATTTGCCAACAAATGGCAGTGCACCACCACCGCGAAGTTTGTCTGGCGGACGCGCCTATGCGGCAGCAAACGCGGCCGGTCCGTTGATTCAAAAGTTGAGCGCAGGGGCCTTGGTGGCGCATATACAAACCCACGCGAACCCTTATTTGTTGGCCTCCGAAATTTGGCTGGAAGATCGGCGCACGACCACGGGGCGCCGTGATATTGATTTGTTGGCGAACTTTGGCAAACCCTGGTTTTTCATGGGCATGGGATGTCATATTGCAGATTGGGCACAAACAGCCGTACGGGCCTTGAATAACGTCGCCAATGAACGCAGTATTGCCGAAAAAATGTTGATCAAGTCAAATTCTGGAGCCAGTGGTCTCTACGCGAGTTCTGGCTTTGAATACATTACGGCTAACCGTGAGTTTGGCGAATTCATTTTCCGCCGTTGGGTAGACAAGCCGCCGTCAACGCAAAGTGTTGGTTCCAGTAATGGTGCCGCAACACCAATTCGTAGCCGTTGGATGATAGGCGAATTGATGTGGGCTGCCGAAGCTGACATTCAGGCTGTTCGCACATGGTTTCCCTATGTTGAAATGATAAGCCAATATGTGATTCTCGGAGATCCGTTGATGATGTTGGATGCGGGTGAAGCGCAAGTAACAGCCACCCTCGTAGGCACGCCGGATCAAGAGATCAGCGGTGAAGTGGACATCGCCGCCATCGACGCGTCCAATCAACGCTCGATCACTCTGCAAGCCCGTGACGAGGCTGGTATTGACCGTGTCGAAGTCATTGATTCCAATGGCCTTGACGTGACTGGTGCCGTGGTTCTGAGCGAAGTGGCGGTGCGGGCGACCGGACACCAAATCATGGACTACACACTGTCGGTTCCGGTGCGACCATACGACCACAGTTTGACCATAAAGGTTTATGACACCGGTGGTGCCTTGCCCAGTGATCGGCACTATGAATTGATTTTGAATATGCCACAGACGGCGGTATTTCTATCTGGTGGCGAAGTGCTTGATCCCGAAGTATTTTCCTTTGTCGTCGATGAACCGGTTGATTTGAGTGCGCAAGTGCTCAGCAGTGCTCAGCTCGACGACACCATGACTTTGGCGCTCACGAGCGAGACCTTGGAATTGAGCAACATTGCCTACAATTTCAATAAAGGCCAAGATCTGGACGTGGATTTCACAGCTGTATCGAGCACGACGAGTGATGACCAGGCTCATGCGGTGATCTTGTCGGTCAATGGTTTGGCTACCGAATTTGTGATTCAAGCGGGCACCACCGCATCTGCCATTGGCGGTGTCGGGCGAGTGTATAATTTCCCAAATCCGATGAGTGACGAAACCCAATTTGTCTACGAAAGCGATGCGCAGGCGGCATCGGGACAGATCAGGATTTTCTCAGTCGCAGGTCGCACCGTTGCTCATCTTAAGTTTGATCACAATGGTGTTGGTCGCAATATTGTTCCGTGGGATGGCCGAGACACATATGGAGATGAACTCGGCAATGGCACTTATCTATACCGCATCGAAATTGAAGCCCCCAGCGGTCGCGTAGTCAGCGACATGCAACGGTTGGTGATGATGCGTTGAAAGGGATTTCATGAGAAGGATCTCGACCCTGTTTCTGATTGTATTGGCGATGGCCGGTTGTGCCGGACCTAAGAGAATGGCACCTATTGTGATGGAATCACCGCGTCCAGATGGACCGCAAGCGGCGGTGCCTGAATTTTTGGGTGTTGGCTTGGCGGAAAACAAGACGCGTTTGGACCTCTCGGCGACCGGAGCTGCGGAACTTGTTACCGCAGAGGACGGTCGCCTTTTGCTGTCTTTGGGTGCAGCGGACGTTTCGATCAAGTGCGAACCAGATGGCGGAATGGTCCATTGGAGTGGCGGCGGTAAAGAAGGGCGCGAGACCGCGGTGGTTCTGCGAACCTTGGATCCAGAGTCGCGGTTGCGGCACGCAGACCAACAATACCCGGACCAAGAATACCGTGGTGAGTTATTGGTGATCAGCGCGCCGATAGGCGGCGGTTTGACTTTGGTCAACAACGTTGACCTTGAATCCTATTTGAAAGGCGTTGTGCCCTGGGAAATAGGGCGTCATCCGGCCGAGAAACAGGCCGCTGTGCAGGCCCAGGCCATTGCTGCTCGCACCTACACCGTTTCTCATTGGGGCGCCCGTCGTCAACGCGGCTTTGATGTCTTTGCCAGCGTGATGGACCAGGTGTACAGAGGAAGTAAAGACGAAGAAGCGCTATGCAATGAAGCGGTTGATTCCACAGCTGGCTTGGTGCTGGTCAGTAACGGCGAAGAAGTCGAAGCTTATTACAGCGCCTGTTGCGGCGGCAGTTCGAGCAACATTGAAGAAGTTTGGGCGCGTGGTCCGCGCCCTTATTTGCAGTCCGAGGCTGACGGGCCCGATAAATCTGGCCGTTCTTTTTGTGGCGAATCCCGTTACTATAATTGGTCAGAACAATGGACCGGGGGGCAGCTCAAAGAGATTTTGAACGAGACATTGCCTGCCTATGTGGATTGGGTCGCTGCCAGCCCCGCGCGAGCCAAGTGGGCTGGAGCAATATTTTCGCCACGCGACGGGACCAGTGATGCGGGCCGGCCCGGCGCTATCTGGAATATTGAAATCCTGTCTCACACCTCTAGCGGGCGGGTGGCTAACCTGGCGATCAGTACCGACGCTGGTGTCTATCACGTACGCGCAGACCGCACGCGCTGGGTGTTGAAGCCGGTGAGCGGGAACCCGTTCATTCTGCGCAGCGCTCAGTTTTCGCTGGACGTGGTCCAGGAGGACGGGCGAATCAGCAGTATTGTCGTTCGCGGTCAGGGATTTGGTCATGGCATCGGCCTTTGTCAAACAGGTGCCCTGGCGCGTGCTAGCCAAGGGCAATCCTTTCAGGAAATTCTGGCCCACTATTACCCAGGGGCAGTGTTGACACGCCGGTGATGCTAGCAATTGCGTGATCAAATAGAGACAGAACAAAAATTTGACAGAGGCCTAAGGGCTCGCTATATTGCGTTTTCTCGAGTTTGGGTGGGGGCGTAGTTCAGCTTGGTTAGAACGCCGGCCTGTCAAGCCGGAGGTCGCGAGTTCGAGTCTCGTCGCTCCCGCCATCTCGAAAATAAACGCCAGCTAACCTGGCACTGAAGTTATCGCCGCGATCCATGGTCGCGGTGTTTTTTTGTGCCCTGATTTGTTATAGTGCTGTGGTCTGACGGCAGTCGATATATCCGAGCTAGAGGAGATAGCAAGATGAAAAGTTTGGCGCAATGGTCTGTGATCATAATGGCAATACTGGCGGCGAGCGGATGTTCCGAAAGCGACACCAGTTCGGAAACGATGGCAGGCGAGTCGGCTGCTGAATGCGGCTGGGCTACCGAAGGCAGTCTCACCGTTGTGGACGACCTGCAAAACAGGCTCGACGCCTACGCCGTAACCGAGCTATCGCCAGATATGTCTCAGCTCAGCGAATCCCAGCTCAAGGTTGTCGATAAGCTGGTGGCCGCCGCACGAGTCATGGATGAAATATTCAAGATCCAAAGCACACCTTGCCGCGCCGAATTTTTGGCGCGGGCGGCCGAATTACCAGAGGCACAACGGGCCGATGTCGAACGCTATATGCGCATCAACGTAGGACCCTGGGATCGACGTTTTCACTTTGAACCATTTTTTGGCGAATGGGAATATCCAGCTGGGGCCAACTACTATCCCATGGACTTGTCAGAGGCTGACAAGACATTCATCTCAGATCCCGCCAACGGGCTAGATGGCTTGATGACAATGGTGCGCCGGGTTGACGGTGAGCTAGTTGCCATACCCTATTCTGTATTTTTTGCCGAGGAACTGAATCGGGCGGCAACCTTGTTGCGCGAGGCCGCGGCACTGTCCGAAAATGCCAGCATGAAAGCCTATTTGGCGGCCCGCGCTGATGCTTTCCTTTCGGATGACTACTTCGAATCGGACATGTTGTGGATGGACCTCGATGGCGCGATTGAGGTGACGATCGGACCGTATGAAACATATGAAGATGGTGTCTTTGGCTACAAAGCCGCTTTCGAGGCTTTTGTGACGCTGACTGACCCTGTCGAAAGCGCGCGTCTTGGCAAGTTCAAGAACGAGTTGCCTTGGTTGGAGAAAAACCTTCCTATACCAGAGGCAGACAAGAACTTGACCCGTGGTTCGGAATCGCCCATTCGCGTCGTCGACGAATTGTTTGTCGCTGGCGATACGCGGTCGGGCATCCAAACCATCGCCTACAATTTGCCAAACGACGAAAAAGTGCGCGAAGCCAAGGGCAGTAAAAAGGTGATTCTGCGCAACATCATGGAATCCAAATTTGATCAAATCTTGCTGCCTTTGGCGCAAGTGCTGGTGGCGGAAGATCAGCTTGCTGATCTGACTTCGGAATCTTTTTTCCTGCACACTTTGTGGCACGAAATGAGCCACGGTTTAGGGCCAGGTAAAATCACGATCGATGGCCGGGACACCGAAGTGCGCTTGGAACTGAAAGAAACCTATTCAACTCTGGAAGAAGCAAAAGCAGACGCCATGGGCGAGTGGGCCATCTTTGCGCTGACCCGTGCCGGCCGGGATTATTTTCCTGCCTCGATTTTCCGCCAGCAAGCGGCAACCTATCTGGCGGGCCTGTTCCGTTCGGTTCGCTTCGGTGTGGGGGAAGCTCACGGCCAGGCCAATGCGATCCAGTTCAACTATCTGGTGGAGAAGAAGGCGATTTCGTTCGATGCTGAAACCGAACGGTTTTCAATCGACGTCGAAGTTTTTGAAGGGGCTGTTGCCGACCTCGTGACAGACCTGTGTCGGATTCAAGCCGCTGGCGATTACGCCGGCTCCCAGCAATTCATTGCCACCTATGGTGGATTGTCTGATGACTTGGCAGTGGGGTTAAAGAAGCTGGAAGATATTCCAGTAGACGTTGATCCGGTGTTCTCGCGTTTCGAATAGCGAGTGACGATGACGAGAAACAGGGTCTTGGCTTTTGGCCAAGACCCTGCTTTTTGTTTCTCAACAACCGAATCTATTCAGCAGTAAAATATGAATCGACAATTTTTTGCAATGCTTCGTAGGTGTCGTTCTGCAAAGGCGGAACCGATTCGTAGAGTTTGATGCCCCGTTCGCCCGGATCAGGAGCGGGTGACGCGTTCATCAAAGCGGCCTCTTGGTAGGTGGCCAAAAATTTCGAGACAGAACCGTTCACGGCAAGAAGCCGTTCGTTGCCTAATCTCGCTGAAATCACCATGGCCATACCAAACCCAGTTCGGCCGATGGCATTGTTGCCGACCAGGGAACGGGCAATGTTAAGGCCGCCGGCTTCCATGGCGTCGTCGTCTTTAATAAGTGGAGCCAGCCACAGGTCGAGATTGGCTACCGTCTCTTGAGTTTTGCGGAAGAAATCAGAAGGGATAATGTTAATTTTATAGAGCGATGGATGTTCGGTGTCGAACTCAATTTCCAGGGTGCCTTCAACGAAGCTGGCGATGCCTTCGTTCATCATCAATCGCACGCACTCTGCTACCGACGCAGCGCCTGTTATTTGGGTCGGATCTTCACCAATTTTTGTGCCGAATTTTCGATACAAGAGGGCTGTGATTTGCCGCGATGTTTGTGGCGCACCCCCAGCGCGCAATACGCTGGTGTCGATAAAGACTTCATTTTCAAAAATGCGAATTTCAGCGGCGCTAGGCACGAAGTTGATCTTGAGCGGATTTGGTAAAAGTGATGGATCAATCCATGTGGCTGCTTCTTCGTACGCCCGGCAGGCCAGGTCGCCGGTTTCGAATTCGCCAATCAAGGCATCAATCTGAGCCCGGTGGGTTTGGCTGTATCGGTAGAGGCGCCCTAGCACAACGCGGTCCGGATTGAGTTTCTTGCGTCCGGTTTTGCCCTGTTGATCCCACCAGGCTGCTTCGATCCAGTTGGCCATGTTGGTGGCGGCAGGCACATTGGGTGCCTGGCTCTGTCGCCATTTGGCAACGACCGGCAGATTAGCATAGGCCTCAAGTTCATCTCGAGGCACAGCTTGGCCGGAGGCCAGACGATCGGCTAAGCCAGCAAACGTGTGCCACGCGCCGGAGTCGACTTCGACCGCGCATTCGCTTGACGAAGTCTCGACTTCTGCGGATTGATCGGATTTGGCTCCCTCTTGGGAACATCCGCTGACGCTCGCCAGAATCATGAACATGACTGCCGAGAGGGCCAGACGCTGGGAAACGTTGTGGCGGGTGGATCGATGGACTATCTTACGCAACTTGGATCTCCGTTCTTGTAGAGGGCCTTAACCTGCGACGGCAAGGAACCCATAGCTAATGCTTTTGGTGAATGAAATATACTCTGCGATCTGTGGCGAGTCACGCTTCAGTGGCTATCCGTGCACATTAATTCGCCTCACCGGGTGCCATATCCGCTGCAGTTGGTGCGACTCAGCCCATAGTTTTAGCGGGGGCGAGACCCAATCGGTTGCTCAGGTGCTGGCCGTGGTGCAAGAAAATGGCCACCGCACTGTCTTGGTTACCGGCGGTGAGCCACTGTTACAGAAGGACCTGGTGCCTCTCTTAGAGGCCCTGATTGACGATGGCCGGCAAGTGCTCTTGGAAACCAGTGGTACCTTGGGGCCAGCTAACATCCTGCCCATGTCGGCGGTTCCCGCTCAAGTTCATAAAGTGGTGGATCTCAAGGCGCCTGGCAGTGCTATTTCTGCCAAGATCATCGATTGGCCTGGTATCGCAGAATTGAATGAGCATGACGAGCTAAAAGTCGTTTGCGCTGATCGCACCGACTACGAGTGGGGACGCGACCTGGTGCGCGAAGGCGGGCGCTGGCCGGCTGGATTGCGCGTCAGTTTCTCACCGGTTCAAGGCGCAATGTCGTCTCGCGACCTGGCCGAGTGGATATTGGCCGACAAACTCGATGCTGTGTTCCAAATCCAATTGCACAAAGTGGTGTGGCCCGAGGCCGAGCGAGGTGTGTGATGGGTGAAAGGGACCGCGCTGAAATGCCGATCGCGATTTGCTTGGTCAGCGGCGGACTGGATTCAGCTGTCTGTTTAGCCGAAGCAGTGGCGAGTTATCAGGTTGCGGTTCTGCATATCAACTATGGACAACGTACCGAAGCACGGGAGTTGGCCGCATTTCACGCCTTAGCCGATCATTTTGGCCTCGAAAAACGCTTGGTCGTGGATATTTCCTATCTGAAAGAAATCGGCGGCACCTCGCTGATCGACGATAGCCTCGAAGTGGAAACAGGATTGCCCAGCGACGATCAAAAAGTGCCTTCAACCTATGTGCCCTTTCGTAACGCAAATATCTTGAGCGTGGGTGCCAGTTGGGCGGAAGTTTTGGGAGCCACGGCCCTCTTTATCGGCGCCGTCGAAGAGGACGGCAGCGGATACCCAGACTGTCGTGAAGTCTTTTATCAACAATTTGAACGGGCCATTGACGCCGGCACCAAGCCCGAGACAAATATCCAGATCAAGACTCCTCTCATACAGCTCAACAAAGCGGCTATCGTAAAGCGTGGCGAGGATCTGAACGTGCCGTGGCACCTCACATGGTCCTGTTATACCGAATCTGATGAAGCCTGTGGCGTTTGCGAGAGCTGCCGTTTGCGGTTGCGCGGATTTGCCGATGCTGGGCAAACCGATCCGATCAGGTATCGCCCGTCTTGAAGCGGTCAAAATTGTAGTCTTGGTAGGCATTGCATCGGCTGCAGAGGGTGATTAAATCTCGTCGGCCGTCATCAAGAGTAGCTCGCAAGCAATTGGCCACGTGGCCTTCCCAAATTTCGTTCACCGACTGATCCACAACGTTGCCGATCACAGCGCGCTCGTGCACATCCCAGCAGCAGAGGGTGGCGCTGCCGTTGGTGTAAAAAAACATCTCGTCCAAAATTTTGAGGCAGGGTTTCTGCACCACATCTTTGGCTTGCTGGCCGGTCCACGGCCACTGGTACATTTTCGTGATGAGAACTTCAGAACACTTGGGCGCCCAGAACTCTTTGTAGGCTGCAATTTCGTGGGCATTTTCGGGGACTTCGATCATCCGCAGTTCCGTGAACATTTTGCCGCGGTATCCGCCCTTGTCCCATAATTCCAGGAATCGTAACGTGCGTTCGAGAACCTTTTCGTATGAGATGCCTACTCGAGATGGTTCGTAGGTTTCCCGGCTGAAGCCATCGATGGAAAACCGCATGATGTCAACGCCAGCGGCCAACAATTCCGAGGCGAGATCTTCCGTCAGTAATTCCGCGTTGGTGTTGAATTCAACCTGCGCGGTGGCGTCATTTTCTTTGATGTAGCGCACGATTTCAACTTGGCGATTGTCGACAAAAGGTTCGTTGGTCAGAAACGGCCGGTAGGTCATGCCCCAACCGCGGGTGTCGTCGACAATTTTTTTCCACATCTCATCTGGCATGCGCGCAGGGTCACGAATGATTTCGTTTTGCGGGCAAAATGGGCATTTAGCGTTGCACTTGGTTATTGTTTCCATCTGGATATAGCGAGGGCGCGCGGCGTAGGGAAGGTGCCACTTGGCCCGTTTTTGCGCTGCCGGTAAGGGCCTATCCAGGTTGGTCAAATTGGCTTGTTTAGGCCTCATAGGTTGCCTTAAGGTTAACGCGTAATGCTTTGTTCTTATTGTAGATAAGGTTCTATAATGCGCATGCTGCGCTCGGTGGCGCCACGTTGTTCGAGCACAACCTCTTTGGCGGCTTTACCTGCTTTCGCAAGCTCGTCCGCAGAAGCCAAAAGCCGTGTGGCACACGCCAATGCTTCCTCTGGTGTCTCTAATATATAGCCAACGCCTCGACGCTTCAACAAGCCGGCTTCTTCGGCATTGTGAATTTTAGGTCCAAACATCACTGGAAGTTCGGCGATGGCAGGCTCCATTGTATTGTGCACGCCTGTCGTGAAACTGCCACCTACATATGCGAGATGCCCCGCGCGGTAGATTTCCGCCAGAAGACCGATAGAGTCCACCAAAACCACTCGCGCTGGATGCCCGTGATTCGGAGTTGGCCCAGACATCAATTCTGACAATCGCACGTGGGTGACGTTGCGCCGTTGCAACTCTTCTTCCAGCGCCTTGAGGCGCTCCGGCAGCGGTTCGTGCGGCGTGAGCACAACGCGCAGTTCAGGAAAATCGGACATCAGTTGAGGCAGAATGGGCAGCCACAGTTCCTCGTCTGGTTGCCAAGTGCTGCCTAAAATTAGCAGGCGTCCGCCAAGGCATCGCAAGCGTTCACAAGTCTCACCTGCACGCGAGGCTTCATAACGCAAGATCACTTGCTCGGCCCTCGTGTCACCGGTCACGCTCACCGGAGCGTCGGTGCCCAAGCCGCTGACAAATCTCTCGCGGTCTTCTTCTGTGCACACTCCGATGTGTGCAAAGCGATTAAAGAGGTCGCGGTAAAGAGGCTTGGCGAAGGCTTTCAATCGCGTGCTGTTCGGTTGTAATCCGCCAGCCATAAGCAGGATGGGCACACCAGCGCGATCGGTGGCCAATATCTGATTGGGCCAACAATCAAATTTCACAAACACCAGGAGTCGCGGTTGCCAAAGCGCAACGAGCTCGTCCATGTCTCTCGGGTGATCGTAAGGCAA
>JBLIOK010000072.1:0-10641 GCA_047639735.1 Candidatus Krumholzibacteriia bacterium
GATTAAGTATGATGTGGACCGAAGTGACAGCGCATTGCGAACCATGGATGGCCAAGTCAAGGCAATGGAGCCTGCTATCGGCGAAGCGATAAGCTGGATAGAGCCAGAACTCTTGACCATCGCCCCCCATGTTATCCGCAATTTCATGGCCGAAGAGCCCGCCCTCAGCGTATACGGTTATTATTTTGATGAACTTTGGCGTCAAGCTGACAACACACTCTCTGCCCCCGAAGAACGCCTGCTCGCCTTGTCCAGCAATGTGACCTCGGCGCCCAAGGCCGCGTTCGATGCCCTTTTGGGTGTCGATATTGCCTTTCCTGAAGTGACCAACGCCGCCGGTCAGCAAGTCGCATTAACCGTCAGCGGATGGGGAGCCCTGCGATCGTCATCGTCTCTAGAAACAAGAATCGAAGCCCGCGATGCTTTTTTTGGCACGTTGCGGCAATACGAAAACACGTTTGCCACTTTGCTGGACGGCTTGGCAAAATCACACATCATGAACAAAGATGCCCGCGGCTACGAGAGCTGCCTAGAAGCCTCGTTAAGCCCCGATCACATTTCGACCGATGCTTATCGTATGCTGATCAATACGGTGCGCGAAAACCTGCCTCGTACCTTGCACAAGTATGTCGACTTAAGACGGGAAGTGTTTGGCATCGAAGGTCCGCTCACCTTCCCTAACCTCAATAATTCGCTGATCGATGGTGCGCAGGCTGACTACAGTTACCAAGAGGCACAAAACATCATCGCTTCGGGATTGGTGGCTTTGGGCACGGAGTACAATCAATGGCTCAAAAAAGGCCTGGATCCGGCGAGTGGATGGATAGACGTCTACCCCAACCAAAGCAAGCGCAGCGGCGCCTACAGTGCCGGGGTCATGGCCAAAGACATTCACCCGTATGTTCTGCACAACTATGACAACAGCCTGTCCGCCGTATCAACCACAGCACATGAGATGGGCCACGCTCTGCATTCTGTTTTCAGTAGCCGCAACCAGCCGGCCGTGTACGCCCACTACACAACATTCCTGGCCGAGGTCGCTTCGACCTGCAACGAAGCCCTGCTGACAGACTATATGCTATCAGAAGCGGACGATGTCGACATGCAGCTCGCGCTGTTAAACCAACGCCTCGAAAGTATCCGCAAAACTATTTTCCGGCAGGTTCTCTTCGCTGATTTTGAATTGCAATTTCACGAATACGCCGAAGCGGGCAATCCCCTGACGGCCGACTACCTGAACAAGCTATACGCCGAACTGATCACTCAGTATTACGGCGACGACTTTCAGTTAGGCCCTGACGACGAATGCGAATGGATGTTCATTCCCCATTTTTACTACAACTTCTACGTTTTCACATACGCAACAGGACTGACGAGCGGGTTGGCGCTAGCCAGCGACATCAGCGAGCAAGGCGATATAGCAGCTGAACGTTATATCAACAACATGCTCAAAGCGGGTTCGAGCGCCCCACCGCTTGATATTCTGCGCAATGCAGGCGTGGATCTGGAAACTCCAGATCCTATTGTGAGCGCCATGGATGTCTTTGAAGACACTGTGGCCGAATTCCAGAAGTTGTGGACGAGCAAATACGGAACGAAATAGAACAGCCCTACCTCGAATAGCATAAAAAAGCCGCCGGGGATATTCCCCGGCGGTCTTCCGTAGCAGCCCCTTTCAGGACAACTTATTTCTTCTTTTTCCCTTTGGCGGCCTTTTTCTTAGTCACCTTTTTTTTAGCGGCCTTTTTCTTGGTCGCCTTTTTCTTGGTGGCTTTTTTCTTAGTCGCCTTCTTTTTGGTAGCCTTTTTCTTGGCTGCCTTCTTCTTGGCCTTCTTCTTGGTCACCTTTTTCTTAGCGGCCTTTTTCTTGGTCGCTTTTTTCTTGGTGGCCTTCTTCTTAGCCTTTTTCTTGGTTGCCTTTTTCTTAGTCGCCTTCTTCTTAGTAGCCTTTTTCTTGGTTACCTTTTTCTTAGCGACTTTCTTCTTGGCAGCCTTTTTCTTGGTTGCCTTTTTCTTGGTAGCCTTTTTCTTGGTTACCTTCTTCTTGGCAGCCTTTTTCTTAGCGGCCTTTTTCTTGGTCGCTTTCTTCTTCTTCTTGGTTGCGCCAGCCGCAACCAATACTACTCTCTCCTCCATTACCGGACCTCGCTTGTTTGAGAGTTCCTACGTCCACTCAACCTCGTACCTTTGAGGTTGAGTCAGACCTCCTGTCTAGGAAATTGCTACGGTACTTCGTCTGGCGTCAGGCTGCCTTCAGAAGATGAGGACATTATTTCGGCTGATTGAAATAAGTGTCAACAAAAAAAGGAAACTGCCAACCGGCAGTTTCCTTTAAAAATCATGGTACCCGGAGCGGGATTCGAACCCGCACGGCTTTCGCCACTACCCCCTCAAGATAGCGTGTCTACCAATTTCACCACCCGGGCACACAATATTGTGTCCAAATTCTAGTTGCCGTCAGTGCCTTGATCGGCATCTTCACCAGCGGGTGTGGCCGGAGTTTCAGCCGGTGTTTCGGCTGGAGTTGCGAACGGATCAGCCGTGACCGGTGCCGTGATTTCACCTTCGCGAACGGCGTCACCGATGACACTACTGCTGCTTGGGGCACCAGTCGTTTCAGTCATAAATAACATGAAACTGGTGACGAAAAATCCTACGGCACAGTAGATCGTAATCTTGTGCAAAAGGGACGTCATACCACGTGATCCTAACAGCTGTTGAGGGGCACCACCAGCGCCACCAAAAGCACCAGCTAAGCCTCCGCCTTTGCTCGACTGTAGCAACACCACAACCGACAAAACCAAGCAAATAATCACGTGAATCACTATCAACAAAGTGTGCAGCATTCTCTGTCGCTCCCAAAACCTTCGATGTCATTTAACTACATACCAGGGCGCAGTTTTACGCTCTAGTGAGGGACGGGAAAGCTAACACTCGCCCTATCATCTGTCAAACTTCGGCCATTAAAAGAGTTTTCTAACGACCTTATTCTTCGCTAAGTGCATTAATACCAGGCAATTCGTCGCCCGTCATGAATTCCAGAGAGGCGCCGCCGCCTGTGCTGATATGGCTCATCTGGTCTGCCAACCCCATTTGGTTGACGGCAGCCACACTGTCGCCACCACCGACCACACTGGTAGCACCAGCGGCAGTCGCCGCAACGATCGCTTCACCAACAGCACGGGTTCCATTGGCGAAGGTAGGCAGCTCAAATACACCCATGGGACCATTCCAGAATACGGATCGTGCAGGCTTAATAAGCGCCGTATATTGGGCCCTTGTTTTGGGGCCGATATCAAGTCCCATCCACCCCTCTGGAATGTCTGTTACAAGGCAATTCTTATGCTCTGCTTTGTCACTAAATTCCGAGGCCACCACACAGTCTTCGGGCAGGATAAGTTGGGTCGAACTGTCCTTAGCTTTGGCCACGATTTCCGAGGCAATTTGCAGACTCGGTTCATCAAGCAAGCTTTGCCCAATGTTGAGTCCAGCTGCCTTGAAGAAGGTAAAAATCATACCGCCGCCCAACAACAACTTATCAACCTTGCCCAGCAAGCCCAAAATCACTTTGACCTTTGAGTCCACTTTTGCTCCACCGAGAATCGCCACAAAAGGACTCGCCGGATCGTTCATCAAAGAGCCCAAAAATTTTAATTCCTTCTCCATCAAAAAACCCGCCCGGCAAGTTTCAAAATGTTTGGTCACTCCGACGGTCGACGCGTGGGCGCGGTGCGCTGCACCAAAAGCATCGTTCACATACGTGTCGCCACATTCCGCAAGCGCGGCTGCAAAGGCCGGATCGTTACTCGTTTCGCCAGCGTCAAATCGCAAATTTTCCAGCAATAATATTTCACCTGGCTGCAAGCTGGCAACTTTTTCTCGAGCATCGGGCCCAACAGTATCAGAAGCAAATTTGACCGGTACCGAGACTAACTCAGACAAGCGGTCAGCTACTGGGCGCAAAGAAAATGCAGGATCAGGTGCGCCTTTCGGTCGACCAAAGTGGCTCATCAACACGACGGAACCGCCACCATCGATGATGTGATTGACCGACGGCAAGGCGGCTACGATCCGCGTGTCATCCGTGATATTGCACTCTTTGTCCAAAGGCACATTAAAATCAACGCGCATCAGTACCTTTTGTCCGGCAGGATTCAACGTCGACAGACCCAGCTTTTTCACAACGATCTCCACCTTCTAGTCATTCTGGTTGGTTGAAAGCATCGAAACACATTCGCTTCTGCGAATATCTTTGACCTCCATGCTAAATTTCGGCGGCTGAACTGTCAACCTGACCCTCTTTATTCCCTAATTTCGTATTCGCTAAACCCAAGCAGACCACCCACGCCACCTGCCAACCAGCACCTTGCAGTGCGCTGACGGCGGCCTCGCAAGTCATCCCCCCGGTCACCAAATCATCGACCAATCCGATTCTTCGGCCTACCTCTTGGTCGCTGGGGCCTTGCGCCAAATAGGCGCCCAGCATATTACGCCGCCTCTCCCTCTCCAAAGACAGCTTCGCTTGCTGTCCCGTGGACCGCTTACGCCGCAAGAGATTGAGTCTGACCTGTGTTTCAGTATTGCCCGCCAGTTCGGCAAGCATTTGGGCCTGATTAAAACCGCGGGCTCGAAGGCGGTGTTTGTGCAACGGGATTGGCACGATGATGTCCACCGCCCCGTGATACCGAGTGGCTTCTTCCAGAGCCGGCCGCAATAATTCAGCCAACGGCCAGGCCAAGCCCCGAACGCCGTGATATTTCCAATGTTTGATAACAGTGACCAGATCCGGGCCAGTAGCGCGCGCACCAATCACTGGTGTGCCGCTGTCAGGCAACTGACCACGCACAGGCTTCGATACTAAACGAGCCCAACAACGGTCACACAGGTGCGGTCCGTCAGACCAACTGAGGCCAGCAACGAACGATCCGGTCGAGCTCCACGAGGTTTCACCCGATTCAGCACCACAGAAAACACATGCTTCTGGATATATCAATTCGAGAAGGGAAGAGGCAGCGTAACGCATAGTGATCAAGATTTTGGACCACAATAGCTTGAACGACATTAACCAAACGTCTCAATCTGGGAGGACAATCAGATAAGGGCCTCGCGCATGGTTGGCCAGGGAACCGGTGGTCCGCACCACCAAGCAAAGCTGAGTCCCCCTTGCATCAAGAGCACAGGAAGGCCGTCGATCAATTCGAAGCCCAACGGAGCGAATTCATCGGGACGTTGGTCGCCGTAACGCAAATCCAACAACAACGCCTGACGTTCACCTGCAGCATCTGGAAGAAATGGTGCTAAAGAAACTCCGCCAGCTAAACAACCTATCCACAGGCTCGAGTGATCCAACGATTTCCCGTCGTGACCCAATAAACCTGTGACGGTGATTTTCGTATCCGAAGATCCGTCTTTTTGCCGCTTCGATAACCAACGACGGGCCACATCCTGACCCGCTTGCGATCGGTTGCGGACTTCAAGTTCGGGCACACCCCACCGCAACATCGCATCAATGGCAGCGCGACCGGAGCCGCCTGCCCCCAACACAATGACTTTGTCCGGACGTTCGCCATCTTGCCAAGCTTGCGAAACGACAGTGAGAACGCCGCCACTGTCCGTATTGTGCCCCATCCACTTGCCGTCCTCAACTTTGACCGTATTGACGGCGTCCAAATCCCGCGCTTGGTCGGTCCGTCCATCACATAATCGGGCTACGGCCTTCTTGTGCGGCGCAGTCACGTTAAAGCCCACCAGATGTTCGCTCAGTGGGCTATCTTTGAGCAGGCGTAACTGGCTCGACGTAATGCGCAGGGGATGGTATTCAGTATCAATTTCTCGCTCTTGCAGGGCAGCATTTTGAATGGCTGGAGATAAGCTGTGTTCAATGGGATCACCGATAACGGCATAAAAAGGTTTGGTTGGGGTCCAAGGTTCTCCCCCTAGGCGCCATCCATCCCCGCTGAGTTCCAACACATCATACATGGGGCTTGTCCTTTTGGGCGGCATTCCGCGCGCCGTATACCATCACGCCTAATCCCGCAGCCATGAGGCCCACACTCAGCCACTGGGTATTGCTCCAACCAAAAGCCATCACTTGTTCAGGCTCATAGTAACGCGAAAAGTCCACGACAAAACGACTGATGCCATAAAGTAATAAGAAACGCCCAAACGTTGCGCCGCGGTAATTCCATACCTTTTCCAGAACCAGTAACAGGGCAAAGATGAAGAATCCACCCGCCGACCCATAGAGTTGGGAAGGATGTACGGCCTGCACTCCGTAGTTAAGAGTAGCCGGTGCTCCCGCTGGAAAATTGATTCCGCAAGCCAAGTCAGTGGGCTGACCATAACAACAGCCCGCAAAAAAACAGCCTATGCGCGTGATCCCAATGCCCAAGATGACACCAGGCGAAAAGTTGTCGGCTATCACTAAGAAAGGAATACCGCGGCGACGGGTCATGACGAAAACCGTGGCCATAGCCAACAAGATTCCACCGTAAAGAGTGAGCCCACCATCCCAGATAAAGAAGGCCCGGTACCAAGGCTGAAATTCGCCCCAGTGAGTCAAGACGTACGCCAAGCGCACGCCGATAATACTCGAGACCAGAACTCCAAAAACCAAATCCATGATCACTTCAGAACTGATGTTGTCAGCGCGACCCCGGCGAATACACAGCCACAAGCCGATCCCAAAACTGATGGCCATCATCAGGCCGTAGCTTTTAATGATTCCAAATATTTCTGGATACAATGCCTTCTCCTCGTAGCCACCAAATGGCTAAGCATCAAACGTCGAAAGTGCGCGAGCTCACATTCATCAACAAGCCCAAGAGTATCGAACTGATCAAAAGGTTCGAACCGCCATAGCTGATCAGAGGCAATGGCAATCCTGTAACCGGCATCAGGCCAGTGGTGATGGCCACATTGACCACCACGTGAAAAACGAAATATGTCACCACGCCGATTGCCAAAAACCGGCCAAACGGTTGGCGTGCCGTCGCAGCAATATTCACTCCACGTAAGATGACGTGCAAAAACACTCCTAGGAGGACAACCGTGCCCAAGAAGCCTAGTTCCTCACCCACAACAGAAAATATGAAATCGGTGTGGCGTTCTGGCAGAAAGGCTAGCCCCTTTTGCGTTCCTTGCAAGTAGTGGGTGCCAAACAAACCGCCCGAACCAATCGCAACTTTTGATTGAATTGCCTGATAACCACTGCCAAATGCGTCACGAGTGGGATCAAAGAAAGTTAGGATTCGTTCTTGTTGGTATCCTATTAACCGGTCCCAAAAGACAGGAATCCCAATACCAGTGGTGACGTTTATGGTGAGCAATACAACCTTGGCTAATATACTCCAGCGCACCAAATAGAGCCCGCCCAGCAACAACAAGATGTACACGCCCCAGGGCCACGCCTGCTGCGCCACCGATTCACTATAGAACATAATCACAGCGCTGAAGGCGGCACTCGCGGCACCGAGCAGCAAAATATTGGGGACGCCAAACCAAAAAATAGTGCCCACCCAGGCTGCGACAAACACCAAACTTGTGCCCAAATCCGGTTCTCGTAAAATCAGCAACACAGGAATGATCATCACCACGGCTGATAACAATGTCGCCACAAACTTTGAGCCACTGTCTTTCGCTCGCGCTAAGACCGATGCATTCATGACAATAAACGCCACCTTCGCCAACTCGGAAGGTTGCAAGCGCAAAGAGCCAATAGCCAGCCAACGTTGTGCGCCGCCAATCTTTGGCCCGATCAACAAGATCAACACCAACAAGGCCAGTGAAGCCAGATACATCGGAACCGCCACGTTCTCTATGTAGCGAATCGGCAAACGAGTAGCCGTCAATAGCCCCACGTATCCAATGACCATCCAAATGGCCTGCCTGATGAATACATTTTTGGACACACCCGGATCCAGATGATCGTACGGACCGCTTATCGGTTCAGTGACCGACCACAAGACGGCTAGGCTCGTCAAACACAAAGCCAACCAGGCAACAAAAATGTGTTTGTCTCCAACGGGGAACATGTTGTGCAAAAAATTCATGACCCAGCCCCCAGCGAATCAACCGGCGCGGGTTTTAAGAGGCCAGTGCGGGTGAAATACGCTTTAAGCCAAACATGAGCTACCGGTGCAGCTTCGCTGCTTCCATTGCCAGCGTTTTCAACCACGACCGCCATGGCCACTTCTGGGTTTTCCGCCGGGGCAAAACACATGAACCAAGCGTGATCATCTCCATGCGGATTTTGTGCGGTGCCTGTTTTACCGGCCACAGCAACCCCGTCCACAATTGCTTCTTTGCCCGTTCCAGTCGATACGGTTTCCAACAAGGCCCCTCGTACCCAAGCCAGATTCACTTCCCTAAACGGCAGCGAAGCAGGCCGGGAAATCGGCTGAATGGGCGACAGAACAAATTCGGGATTCGGCATGCGGCCAGAAGAGGCGAGTCGTCCCGCCAACACCGCCATTTGAATCGGTGTCACCAAAAGTTCGCCCTGCCCAATCGCATTGTTTAACAACACGCCCCGCGTCCACCGCCCCGCTCCAAAACGTTTATCGTACCACGCCGAATCAGGAACATTGCCCGCCGCTTCATCGCTAAACAGGCGCGTCGTCGTGCTTCCCAAACCAAAACTGCGGGCGGCCGCGGCCAATTGATCAATATCCAAATTCAACGCCAACTGATAGAAAAACGTGTCACAACTGTTGACGATGGCAGACTGATGGTTGACATTGCCGTGCCCCGAGTGTTTCCAACACCTGAAGTAGCGATTGCCGAAACTCCAGCCCCCCAAACACGGTTCGAGTTCGGATTCCCGGCCAACTTGATGATGGTACAGCGCCGCCAAGCTCGTGACCGGTTTGTACAAAGAAGCCGGTGGGTAGGTCGCTTGAATGACGCGATTGAAAAATGGTTTGGCAGGATCGTTGACCAAGAGTCCCCATTGTTCAGCGCTGATGGAAACCGTCATGATATTTGGATCAAACGATGGGTTACTGAAGGCGGCCAAGACCTCGCCGGTCTTGACGGAAAGAGCCACACCGCAACCAGGGCGATCACCGAGGGCCTCGGCCATGACTTGCTGCATTTGTACAGAAAGGGAGAGAGTCACGTCGCGCCCAGGAACCACATCTTGCAACCACACCGGCTCGCGCCCAACAACCCGACCTGAGGCATTAACTTCTTCGAGTTTAACACCACTCTCGCCTCGCAATTCCGATTCCATTGCGGCCTCGAGACCCTGCTTACCTTTCGAATCACCTAATTGGTACCCGGACCAATCCCCAGTCGTATCGAGGTCCGCTTTCCCGACCTCCCCCACATACCCAATAACGTGAGCAAACAATTGACCCAGCATATAACTGCGGCGAGTGCGGGCTATCACCCTCACCCCTGGCAATTGCCGACCTCGTTCTTCAACTGCCGAAATTTGAGCCATCGTTGCGTTGCTCACTAAAACCAGACGGCCTCCCTTAATTTTTTGGCCACGCAACCGCGCCACCGTTTCTTCGCGCGGCAATCCGAACCAAGTGATCAGCCGATCAAGGGTTGTGTCCGGTCCAGCGGCAGTTAAAGTGCCTTTGGGCACAATGATGTCTGCGATATACAGATTGGAAGCCAGCAAAGTGCCATCGCGGTCAAATATCCGACCTCGCGGTGCGCGCACCCGAAAGCGATCCTGCCGATTTTCAAGTGCTTGTTCTTTATATTCCGAGTGGCGAGCGATCATCATTAAAAACAGATTGCCAATAAGTATCAAAAACAACCCGACAACAATGGTGCGGTAAAGCCCTACGCGCAGCAGGAAATCGCGGTCGAACACGTCAATCCTCCTGGGAAAGAACGCCCATCAATTCGGCCAGACGGATCACTGGTATCCCCACCAGTCCCGAATAGATGGCCGCGGGTATGGCCCTTGTCAGCAACGGCAGAAGAAATTGTTCATCCGAAAAACTGCTTTGCACCATGAGGAAGAAAAAGTCGTGTGCAAATACAGAGATGGCGACCACCAGACCTTCAATAAGGGGCACACCGTAGATGAGGCGACCCCGAAGAGACCCTAAGCCATAACCCAACAGAGATTTGCCCAAGGCTTGTAAGCCCAACATCGACGGATTTGAAAGGTCGTGAATCAGTCCCAGCATGAATCCGCCGGCCGAGGCAGGTCCGGCTCCAGCGGCAAGGGCCAGAACGACAATCGCGATCACTGAAAAATCAGGCGCCACACCCTTGATGGCTATCATTGGCCCGAGCATGGTGTCGCCCACAAATGCGACCAACAGCCAAATCAATGCAATGCGAATTATTTTCATCATCAGTGCTGGCCGCCAAATTCCGGAGCAGTGACAACAAAGACCGTTTCATTGCGGTCAAAAGTCGCGGCCGGCGCCACCAAGATGTCCTTAAAGATTTTGTCCGAAGGTGCGGTTGCTTCCACCACGGTTCCGACCGGAAACCCGCGCGGCGTCAGCACGACTTCAGAACTTTCCGGCGAGCGGTCTCTCACTTCAGCGATCCCAGAGGTGATCACCCGATCACCCGCAATCACGTCTTCATCGCGCCCAACCATCTCGATCACATACCGGTTTCCGCGAGGACGCAGCACACCGAGCAGGCCCGACCGTTCTAGCTCAAC
>JBLIOK010000073.1:0-10582 GCA_047639735.1 Candidatus Krumholzibacteriia bacterium
CGTATTCAAGAAGAGCAACTGGACCGCAGCCAAGAAGACGCTGGCATCAAACAGGTTCGAGTCGGATTTCTGGGAATCAGCGGTTCGTACAGTGATCTGTGCGTGTCCAAGCTCTTTGCCGAACGACCGGCGTGTCAGCTGCAGCGCTCGGGATATGGTTCTTTTGCCAAATTGGTCGACGCCGTTGAAAGCGGTGAAATCAAATACGCATTGCTGCCCATTGAAAACACGATCGCCGGTAGTTTACACGAAACCTATCGGCTTTTGGCTGACCGCCAAGTGAGCATCGTGGATGAAGAGATCCTGGCCATAGAACATTGTTTGGTCGGTTTACCGGGCGCTACTGTCGATCAGTTGCGTGTGATCCGATCTCACCCGGTGGCTTTGCAACAGTGCGCATCCTGGATAGACTCGCAGAAAAATTGTGTAACCGAGGGCCGCAGTGACACCGCCACTAGCGCGGCCTCGGTGCTCGCAGATAACGACCCATCGGTGGGGGCGATATGCTCGGAAGAGGTTGCCGGTAGCCTAGAGCTGAACATCTTAGCCCGTGGAATTGACAATAAGGGGCACAATTATACGCGATTTGTTTTGGTGGCGCGTGAGCCCGAAACGGTTGACGTGCGGCGTCCGGCTCGAGTGTCGTTGTTGCTGATGGTCAACCATCGTCGTGGCGCTTTGGCTCGTTGCCTCGATGCTTTTGCGCGGCGAAGTATCAACCTCACCAAGCTCGAGAGTCGAGCCAACGCCGAGCGCCCCTGGGAATACTTGTTCTATCTCGACATCGAGGGTCACCGCGAGGAACCGCGGGTCAAAGAGGCACTTGATGAAATTTTAGCCTACGCGAACACGCTAAAGGAGCTTGGGTGTTACCCGCGTCGGGGTGCTTTTGGTGAGGATCTGGAGCCTGAGGAACATCAAGTTGAGGAAATTTCTGAGTCGCCCCAGCCGGCAGTCAACGTTGTGGCGAACGATTCATTGCGCCGCAGTGGTCGCCAGCCTGAACGCGAACCTAGCGTCGTTAAAATTGGTCGCGTGCCTGTGGGGGCGGGAAACTTTATGCTGATTGCCGGCCCCTGTGCAGTGGAAACGCGTGCCCAAATCACCGCTGGTGCGCGCATGGTGCGCGAGCTTGGTGGTCAGGTGTTGCGCGGCGGTGCGTTCAAGCCGCGCTCCAGTCCATACAGCTTCCAAGGCTTGGGCTTTCCTGGCTTGGATTTGTTACGTGAAGCTGGCGATACCTATGAATTGCCGGTCATCACCGAAGTCTTGCGCCTAGAAGACGTGAACCGGATTGCTCAGTCAGCCGATGCGCTGCAAGTTGGCGCCCGCAACATGCAAAACTTTGAATTGCTCAAAGTACTGGGAAAAATTGACCGCCCAGTGCTGCTCAAGCGCGGGCTCAGCGCCTCGATCGCGGACTTGTTGGCCGCTGCTGAATACATCATGGCCGGGGGAAACCAGCAGGTTATTCTTTGCGAGCGCGGCATCCGCACCTTTGAAACCGCGACGCGCAGCACCTTGGATATCAGCGCGATTCCGGTGCTTAAAGAGCGAACTCATTTGCCCGTGATTGTTGACCCGAGCCATGCTGCGGGCCGCAGAGAATTGGTGTTGCCGCTGGCCGCTGCAGCGGTCGCCGCCGGCGCAGACGGGCTGATCGTAGAGTGTCATCCGAATCCAGAACAGGCGTTGTGCGATAAAGAACAAGCCTTGACCCACCAAGACATGGAGGAATTGATGGCGATGTTGAGCCAGGCAGGCAAGGTGGGCCTCTCGGATATTCGCGGGGTTTAAAAGGGGTAGAAGATAGGCACTATAAGCAAAACCAAAGCCATCGTCAGCATCAACAATGGTAGCCCAACTCGCACGAAATCGGCGAAGGAGTATCCACCCGGTCCAAGCACCAAGGTATTGACCGGCGAGGCCACCGGCGTGACAAAAGCAGCCGAAGCCGCCATGGCTACGGCCATGACCAAAGGATAGGGCGAAACCCCCAAACCTTCGGCGACTCCAATAGCCACGGGCGCAATCAGCACCGCAGTTGCGGTATTTGAGATGACTTGACTCAGTACGGCGGTCAATAAAAAGAGCGCGGCCATCAACCCCAAAGGCCCGGCGCTTCCAAGGGCCAATACCAGTTGGTCAACGCCCGCATCCAGAGCACCGGTTTTGGCCAGAGCAGTGCCCATTGGCAACATGCCAGCGATCAAGACCAGGCTCCGCCAATCTACCGCCCGATAGGCTTGTGGCATCGTCACGCATCGCGTCGCAACCAAGGCCATGCCTGCCGCCAAAACGGCGATGACTGCTGGAAGTGCGCCAGTCACCATCGCTACCATCATGGCGCCGATGATTCCTAGGGCCCACGGTGCGCGCCGATATGCTGGCGCGGATTCTGCCCGTTCGGTGGGCATAGTCAGCAAGAGAACTTCTGATGACTTTTCCAACAAATTGTCGATGTCTCGCCAGTCCCCACCCAGCAGCATGGTGTCGCCCATCTTGAGTTTGTGTTCGAGCATTTCCTCGTCTAAAATTTCGCCCCGATGCTTGAGTCCGAGAACATGCAAGCGTTGGGTGCGCCGATATCCCAGTTCACGAATGGTTTTGCCCCGCTCAATGGAACGGGGAGCGACCACTACTTCTACCACACCCATCACATTCGTCAGGGCATTGGAAACGGCGTCTCGATCCAATGAAACCAATCCGTATCCTTCGGGAGGTTCCAGGTTTCCGTGGCCCGCTACCGTCACCAGCAAGGCATCACCGGGGCGAATGATCGTCGATTGATTTGCGATGATCACATCATCGTCACCAAAGCGACGTTTTCGCTGGACGACGATCACAGTAAAGGGCGTTTGCCCGCGCATATCGACCTCGCCCAAACTTCTTCCCACCAGAGTGGAGGCCGATTGGACTGCCAGCAACATGATGCGCTCGTTCAAAGCGTAACGGCGTAACAGTTCTTCAATATTGTGGCGATTTCTTCGCGGCTCAGCCTGGTCTGGGTTAGCCGGTAGCAACCGTGCGCCGATCGTCAGCATATACAAGATGCCGGCGGCCAGTAGAATCAAGCCGATGGGTGTAAAGCTGTGGAATTCGAATACCTGCAAGCCGGCTTCTGCCAAGGCGCCGTTGACTGCGATGTTGGGTGGAGTGCCAATCAAAGTGAGGGTGCCGCCAAGCAAGGCGGCAAATGCCATGGGCAAAAGCAATTGCCGAGCAGGGACACCAGCTTTGCGAGACAGGCCCATGGCTACGGGGATAAAAATTGCGACGGCGCCTGTGGAACTCATGAATGCCGAAAGCAGAGCGACCACCACCATTAGGCGAAATTTTAATGCCGTGGCACTGCTGCCGGCAGTGCTCAACAACCAAGCGCCAATGGCCGTGGCGACGCCAGTTCGAGTGAGAGATTCACCAATCACGAATAAGCCGGCGATCATGACGACAATCGTATCGCCAAATCCTGCCACGGCTTCTTGAGGCGTGAGCACGCCGCTGGTTGCCAGCACAACGATCACCAGCAACGCTACCATGTCCAAGCGAATCCTATTGCTCAGAAACAGCAAGACGGTGGTGGCGAGGAGATAAAGGACGAAGTGCGCTTCACCAGTCAATGGAGGAGTCTCTTTTCAATGGAGGAGTCTCTTTCGATCGGTTGGTCCCACGGTGTGACTACGGCGTTTCGATAAATATTGGCATCCCCATCAGTGGCCAAATTTTCCACACAAATAAACCCACTGTGATCAGCAATAACCCCGTTGCTGGAATCCCATGCAGAAAAAACTCTCGAGTTGTGAACATCTTGCTTTCAAAGGCGATGGCGTTGGGTGCGGCGCCAACCAAAAACATGAACGGCATGCCCGCCGCAGCAAGAGTAGCAAACATCACTAACTCCGGATGGACTCCCATGTGCTGGGCCATAACGATAGCCACCGGTAAAGTGATTGCGATGGCGGCCACATTCATGATGAAGTTTGTCATCAGTGTGACCAATAAGACCACACCCATGATAAAAACGAACCATGGCGCCGAATGCAACAAGGTTAGCCAGCCTGTGGCCATCCACTCGGCCGAGCCTGTTTGCCAAAGACAAAAGCCAAGGCTCATCGCACCGCCAAAGAGCAAAATGATATTCCAAGAAACCGATTCCAGGTCTTTTAATTTTAAAATTTTCGTGAAGAAGAAAATAAGCCCAGCGCACAAGATGACCGCACTTTTGTCCACCAACGCGAGGGCGGGAACAAATGACCTTAGGCTCAGCACCACCACGACCATCGCCACGATAAACAGCGTCGCGTATTCGCGACGAGAAATCGGTCCGAGGCTTTTTGAGAGCTGCGACGCACGTTGGCGTAGGCCGGTTATTTCAGCCTTCTCCGGCCGGAAAACCAGGCTCACGTAACCCCATAATAAAAACACCATAATGGTGCCGAGGGGGAACATGTAGCGGGTGAGTTCAAAGAAGCCAATTTCTGCATAGCCGAGTTTTTGGTAAAAGCCAATGGCGACGGCGCCACGGGCTGCGCCGAGCAGTGTGATACAGCTACCGGCGCCCGCTGTCCAGGCCATGCCGATAAACAAACCTTTTCCAAAACGTGTGGTCTTGCCAGAAGGCTCGTAAAGGTTGTGCACAACCAAAAGTAGTGGGAAAATCGCCGCGGCAACGGCGGTATGGGCCATAAAAAGCGTTAGCGTCGCGGTCATGCCAAAGACGCCAAGGTATATAATTGTTGTTTTTTCCGAGAGCCGGGCGAGCATGAAAAACGCCAAGCGTTTGGTCAGCCCCGTGCTGGTAAATGCCGCCCCGATGAGCAATGACCCAAAAATAAACCACACCGAAGGATCCATAAAATCGGTCATCGCTGTTCGCGAATCGCGAATCAACCACAAGGATTGCACGACGACGATTGTGATGGCAGTGATGCCTGCAGGGACAACTTCAAACACCCACCACAAACCGGCCAAAGCAAAGAGGCCGAGGGCCATTTGTCCTTGTCGAGAAAGTTGGGCAACCTGTCCCGTGGGGTCTGTCATTTCTGGCAACAGGGGCGCCGCGGACATCCCAATCAGTGCCAACAGGCCCAACAAAAAGGGGATCAGGCGGCGTGGATTACGCCAAGCCATGGCAGGCCTCCGTCTGGTTCCAAATTTTGTAGGCCAGGTTCAAGGTTGTCGCTTCCATTCAGGCTAATTTTTTTGTGACCAACATCGGAAATTCAAATTCTTCGGATACTCCGGTGATGGGTTCATAGAACACCGGGTCGCCCAAGCCAGCCTGTGCTAGCGTCGCGACCAAATCGTCTTCGCGCCACGCTTGGTGACACTGCTCGTATCGATGAAGATTACCCGATTCCTGCTCGATGATCCAGTGCACATGAACTTCAACGGCAGCTTCTTCGTTCCAGGCGAATTCCTGGAGCCATAAATGCGGTTTGTCGCAAAAGATCGATTCGGCGCAGGGAGTCCATTCGTTGCTGTCCTCGTGGACAAAGATATCCCACGGCTGGTATTCGAGGACAAAAAGACCCCCTTTGGGGAGGCAATTGGCCAAGCGTTTGAGGAACTTGCCCGCCACGGCGGGCTGAAACGAGTGGAATTCGCCAAACCACAGCGTTATGGCGTCTGGTTTGCCGGCCAGTTCTTCGAAATTGTCAGGCAGGTTGGTGAGGTCGGATTTGAAAAATCGCGCCTTCAGCCCCGCCTCGTCATTGTGTTTTTGCGCCCACGCCAATGGCGCGGGGGCAAAGTCGAACCCCGTGGAGAGGTGACCGCGTTCGGCCCATTGGTGGCAGTAGAGGCCGGGGCCGCAGCCGACGTCCAAAACATGGGTGCCACCGCCACCGCGCTGATGCACTTGGGCCGACAGCCAGTCGAGGTGCTTTGTGATAACATCTGGCGTCCGGCTAGCCATGTGGGTTTCCGGATCCAAATGGATCGCCAGCATGCGTTCTGAGAATTCCTGTTCGTGCCACGGCAATTGGCCGGTGCCAGTCCAGGGCAGTGGTGGGTGAGAGGCCGAAAGCACTCTTTGCATTGCCGATTCGTGTGGGGAGCCATCGCCCATGAAGCGCCGCCTGTCTTTGTTGAGGAATCGGTTACGAAATTCCAATGTTGATAACTTTTGAGTGCGCACAGCTCCGGAGGTAGCAGTTAGTGCACAACTTGTGAGCATCGAGAAGCACATTATCCGGCGATTGGCGTGACTTTTCCACCGGAAATGAAAGTTTTCCCCAAGTTTTCCCCAATTTGAAGACAGTTCTCCCCCGAATTGTCCCCAGCTTATCCACAAGATTGTGATCTGACGCTCAGGGCGGGTTTTGTGATCCTTGGTTCACATGATAGAGTTGGGTTCTGATTGATCGGCTGGCAATTTTTTATTAAGAAAACCTTGAGGATACGACTTGGAAGGCAAACCCGAACCCAAAAATACTGAAGTTCCCGAGAATTCAGAATCGCCGGCACCAAGCGTCCCGAATGATGGCCAGGACATCCCTATGGGTGCCGAACCGCCATCGCCTGAAGAGGCCTCATCCGGGCCTGCCAGTTTCGGCTACGAGCGCCTGCCCCGCGGCTTGAAGCCGCCCTATAGCGAAGAGGCAGAGCAAGCCGTTTTGGGCGCAGCCATGGTCGACAAGGACGCCGTTGGTCTCGCTAGTGAGAAAATCAAGTTTACAGACTTTTACCGCCGTGAACATCAGCTGATCTTCCGCGCTATGACGGAATTATACGCCAATGACCAGGCCATCGACCCCATCACCGTGGCTGATCTGTTGTCCAAATCGGCCGAAGACTTTCTAGACAAGTTTGAATTTAAAAAACTCCACGGCGCGAATCTGTTGGACATCGTTGGCGGCATGGATTTTCTGATTGATTTGGCCGGCATGATGGGCACCGCGGCAAACGTTTGGCATCACGCGGAAATTGTGCGCGAAAAAGCGATGCTGCGCAGCCTGATCAGCGTCTCGGGCAGCATTGCCCAAGAAGCACAAGAAGGCGCCGATGACGCCGCAAAAATTCTCGATCGGGCCCAAGGTAAAATTTACGATATCACCGAAGACTCCAATAACGAGGGCTTTTCTTCGGTTGAAAGCATCGTGCCGGACACCTTCAAATCTATTGAAGAAGCATTCCAAAACAACGACGAAGTCACCGGTTTGCGCACTGGGTTCACGGAGCTGGATCGAAAAACGGGTGGTCTGCAAAATTCTGATTTGATTATTTTGGCGGCGCGGCCTTCGATGGGTAAAACCAGTCTTGCCTTGAACATCGCCTATAATGTGGCTGTGACCGAAAAAGTGGGCGTGGGCGTATTCAGTTTGGAAATGTCTCGCGAACAATTGGTGATGCGGATGCTCGGCGCCAGCGGCTCGTTCAACTTGCACAACCTGCGACGAGGCAAATTACGGGCTGAAGATTGGCCTCGCTTGACCCAAGCTTGTGAGAACTTGAGCGAAGCACCGATTTACATCGACGACAACAGTGGCATCTCGGTTCTGGAAATGAAGTCGAAGGCTCGGCGCTTAAAGCAACAGCACGGTTTGGGTCTCATCATCATCGATTATTTGCAATTGATGACGGGCAGCGGCCGCACTGAAAACAGGCAACAGGAAATTTCGACGATCAGTCGAAACCTGAAGGGCATGGCCAAAGATTTGAACATCCCAGTCATTGCTTTGAGCCAGTTGTCACGTCAGGTGGAGTCGCGTGCAGACCACAAGCCGATGTTGAGCGATTTGCGCGAATCCGGCGCCATTGAGCAGGATGCCGATGTGGTGATGTTCATCTTCCGCGAAGAGGTCTACAAACCCGAAGACGAATCGACCCACAACATGGGAACGATCATCATCGGCAAGCAGCGAAACGGCCCGATTGGTCAATTTGACCTGCACTTCCACAAGGAGTTCACGCGTTTTGGCGACCTCGCCCACTAGCAGTCACAACTTTGGGCGCGACGATCTGCACCTTATTGACCTGGATCAGGAATTGCCGGGGCAACGTCGCTTTATCAGCTGTTGGGTTTCAGTCGCGGCTGGGCGCACCTACGTTGTTGATCCTGGCCCCTCGAGCACTGCTGACTATCTAATCCGTGAATTAGAACGCCTCGGAGTCGAGTCGCTCGACTATATCTTATTGACCCATGTACATTTAGACCATGGCGGCTGCACCGCACTGATCTTGCGGCGTTGGCCCAAGGCAAGGGTGATCTGTCATCCGCGGGGGCGGCGCCACTTGATGGATCCGGCGCGATTGTGGGCGGGATCGCAATCGGTTCTCGGCCACAAGGCGGAGGTCTATGGCGAGCCCTTGCCGGTGCCAGCTGAGTCCCTGGCTGAAAACTCTGAGGCCGAAGCTGCCGGGATCACCGTGATCGATACGCCTGGGCACGCTCCTCATCATCATTCGTTTGTCGACGGCAAATATCTATTTCTGGGCGAATGCGCAGGAACATTTTCAACATTGGAGGCGGGGCCGCTGACCGCTGATTATTACCTCAGGCCGGCGACGCCACCTCGTTTCCGGCTTGAAACAGCCCTGGCTTCATTGGATTCGGTGTTGGCCTTGGACCCGTTCCCAACCTATTTGATGTTCGCTCATCACGGTCATTATGCGGGTGACACAAAAAAACTGATCACCGAAGCGCGCCAGCAGTTGATACTTTGGACCGATGTCGTGCGGCAAACCCGCGACAATTTGGCCGCCCTTTCCCATACCGAACAACCTGAAAATGAAGACGCGCTGATGGATCTCTTGCGTGCTGAATTGCGCCGCGCCGACCCTCACTTTGCTCTTGGCACCGAATTGCCTACTGATATTCGTGAACGAGAACGAGATTTCACCAGCCAGACCCTGCGTGGAATACTCGGGTATCTGCAGGACGCTTTGTAGACATCTCACCAGAAGCACACTATATTCTGCCAACAATGACGGGAATCATCACAAATTTTGGGCGCAGTGTTTACCAGGGCTTCAGCAGCGCTGGTAAAATTGTTATGCTCTTGCGTGCGATCATCATTTCGACCGGTCACGCTTGGAAAATTCGCCATGAAATCCTCGAGCAGATGCATGTGGTGCTCGTTGGCTCCATGCCTTTGGTGATTTTTACTTCGATTTTCGTAGGCGCCGTTACGGCCGTTCAAGCGGTGTACCAAATGCAGGCCTACGTGCCCATGAAGTTTTTGGGCACCGTGATGTCCAAATCGATTTTTATAGAGCTGGGCCCGGTGTTGATGGCGCTGGTGGTTGGTAGCCGTTTGTGCGCCTACTATGCTGCTGAATTGGGCACCATGAAAGTGACGGAACAGCTCGACGCCATGAACATCATGGCTATTGATCCGGTGAGTTATTTGGCCATGCCGCGGTTTTGGGCGGCGGTCCTGATGATGCCCATTGTCACCATCTTTTGTGATTTGATTGCCGTCTTTGGCGGTTATCTCGCATCGGTCGTTACGCTTGATGTCTCCAGCGGTGTTTTCATCGAGGGATTGCAAATGTTTTACAAGCACACCGATCTGATCGGTGGTTTGATCAAAAGCGTCTTCTTTGGCGGCATCATTGCAACGAGCGGCATCTATTTTGGCATCAATACGCGAGGCGGCGCCGAGGGCGTTGGCCGCGCGACGATGACCGCCGTGGTCAGCAGTTGCATGGCTGTTCTGATTGCCGACTATTTCCTAGCCATCGTCTTGTTCCAAATCATCTTTGAGCAATAGGGCACTATGGAGACTAAATACGACATCCCGGATTTGCCCGACCAGACGGTGCCTGACCCCAGCACGTTTGATGGCATTGTGGTCAATGGTGTTTCAAAAGCGTTTGGCGATAAAAAAGTTCTCACTGAGACCAACCTGCTGGTCAAAAAGGGCGAAACCCTGGTTATTATAGGGCGCAGCGGAGAAGGCAAATCGGTTCTGCTCAAACACATTGTGCGACTGTTGGAGCCCGACTGCGGCCAAATTTGGGTCGAAGGCCAAGAAATATCGAAATTGGAAATGAACGACTTGATGGAGTTGCGGAAAAAATTCGGTTTTCTTTTTCAAGGCGCAGCACTGTTCGATTCGATGAATATCGGCCAAAATGTGGGCCTGATGCTGCAAGAGCACACCGATTGGACACAGAAACGTATCGACGATCGCGCCTGCGAGTGTCTGGCTATGGTCGGTCTCGAAGGTGCGGCCGATAAGTTGCCTTCGGAATTGTCGGGCGGAATGAAAAAGCGCGCCGGCTTGGCCCGTGCAATTGTTATGGAACCAGAATACATTCTGTATGATGAACCAACGACGGGCCTCGACCCGATCACCGGCGATGCGATCAACGATTTGATCATAAAATTGCAGGAAGAGTTGGGTGTCACCAGCGTGGCCGTTACTCATGACATGCCCAGCGCATTTAAGATCGCTCACCGCATGGCCATGTTGAGTCGGGGTAATATCGTTTATTCGGGCACCGTTGAGGAGATCCATCAAACCGATCACCCCATGGTGCGCCAATTCATCAAGGGAAGTTCCCACGGACCGTTGGGCGCCTTTTAGGTGTGCCGAAATCGTTTCAACTTGGAGTAGCGCATGCGACGCAAAAT
>JBLIOK010000074.1:0-10576 GCA_047639735.1 Candidatus Krumholzibacteriia bacterium
TTGACTGAAAGTTGTTGGTGTGCAATGGCGCGGACGAGGGTGTCGTAGGGTGGGCTTTTTTCTTCTGGAATGGCTTGGTACGGGCCGACGATGTTGATGATGCGGGCAAGCTTCTTGTCGTGCTTTTTCAGGTGGGTGAGGCCGGCTTCGTGTTCCGGATTGCGGATGAAACCTTCGCGGTGAAGCATGCGTGCCTTGAGCGCGATTCCGCCGCTAGCGGAAAACCCAGTGAGTTTGCCCGAAGCGCCAACACATCGGTGACAAGGAATGATCAAAGGCACCGGGTTGGCGCCCATGATGCGGCCAATAGCCCGCGAAGCACCAGGGCGGTGGCATTTCTTGGCCAATTCGCCGTAGGTGACGACCTTGCCTGGCTTCACACGTCTTAGAACGCGCAAAACATCCCGAGAAAATTCACTGCTATCACGCAAATCGACTGGAATGTCCTTGAACAGGTCGGGTTGCCCTTTGCAGTGTGCCTTGATGCGCTCGGCGACCCTCTTAGCGGCCTGTGGCATGGGGCGGGAAGTTTTTGAACCGGGCGCTCGTTGTTGCAAAGCCGCCAGGGTCGCTTCGCGATTTGGGCTGCCGATGTCCAGTTGGCAAATGCCTTTTGGGGTCCATGCAAAGCCAACGGGGCCCATGATGGTTTCGAACACGTGAAGACCTGATCCGGCCTGTTTGAACATTGGGGTGCCTTTCGGGCGCGCGCGGGTTATCTTTGCTGAGCACAGAACAAGTTAACATAATGGCCGAAAGAAATCCCATGTCCGAAACCTTTCATATGCGACCAGCAACTAGCCCAGAAGATATTCTGAAGGTGATGGTCGTGCGCGGCATCGTATTTATTGAAGAACAACAGGTGGCGTATGAAGATGAAATCGATGAGTACGAATCCGAGACCTGGCATTTTTTAGGCGAAGTAGGTGGCCAACCCATGGCGGCGGGGCGATTGCGCCAAGTGCCTGACGGCCCCATGAAAGTGGAGCGGGTCGCGGTGCGCGCGGCATGGCGTGGCAGGGGATATGGCAAAGAAGTTGTGGATCATTTGATCGCCGCGGCGACGGCCAAAGGCGTTGGTCGTTTGGCCATGCATGCGCAGGTGCATCTGCGAGATTTTTACGCTGACTTTGGGTTTGTCGCTCAAGGGGAAGTGTTTGACGAATGTGGTATCGACCACGTTCTCATGGTTCGTGAAGGCGACAGATAATGTTTCATTACCAACGTGAAAATGAATTTTTTGCCCAAGTCGCTGGCGGTCTCGAAGACTTGCTAGCGATTGAACTGGAAAGCCTGGGCGCCACCAATATTCGTGTGGCCATGCGGGGCATCACTTTCAACGCGACGCTGCCCAATCTTTTCCGCATCAACTATCGCTCGCGTTTGGCGACTCGGATTTTGGCGCCATTGGTGAAGTTTGAAGCTACCACGGCGGAAGAATTGTATCTCGGGGCAAAGAAGGTCGATTGGACCCACATTTTCACTCTCGAGCAAACTTTTGCCGTCTTCGGCAATGTGCATCGCAGCAATATTGACCACGGCCATTTTGCCGCCTTAAAGGTGAAAGATTGCGTGGTTGATATGTTTCGTAAGCGATATAGAGACAGTCGTCCTAATGTGAAAACCGATGACCCTGATTTGTGGCTCTCGGTGCATATCTACGAAAATCAGGCCACGATTAGCATCGATTGTTCGGGCGGATCACTGCATCGGCGGGGTTACCGCCAGCATTCGGTCTCGGCGCCGATGATGGAAACGCTCGCGGCGTCGATCATTGATTTCGCTGAATGGGATTTGCGGCGGCCGTTTTACGACCCGATGTGCGGTTCGGGCACAATGATCAGCGAGGCCTGGCTCAAGGCTGGGAATATCCCGGCGGGAACTTTGCGCAAGAAATTCGGCTTCATGATGTTACCGGACTACGACCGACGGGATTGGGTGCGGGTGAAGTTTGAAGAGGACAATAAGATCAAAGTCGTACGCGGTGGCATGATTAAAGGCAGCGACATCGACCGCAAAGCGGTGAAAATGACCCGTGAGAACAATGCGAAAATTCCTGATGGCGACGAATTGCGGGTCAAAACGATGGATTTTCGCGATATCGAAAAGATTGAGAACTCGCTCATTGTTTGCAACCCTCCCTATGGTATCCGGATGAAGAGTGGTGACGATATGGGAGCATTTATGAGGGACTTTGGCGATTTCTTGAAACAGAAATGCACCGGCAGCGACGCCTATATTTATTTGGGCGATCCAGAATTGATCAAGAGTATTGGGTTGAAGCCGACCTTTAAGAAGCCCTTGCGCAACGGTGGACTCGACGGACGACTTGTGAAGTATGAACTGTATTGATCGGGCATTGAGGATTGTGATTTTAAGCCCTGTGTTAGTGGGGCTGTTGTCGATGCCTGTTTGGGCCGGCGGAGAAGCTGTACCGGCTCGTGCGATCACCGTGTCGCCAGTGATTTTAGAACTCACCGGGCCGATGGCCGACGCACAGGCTGAAATTTCTAGCATGGCGTGGAAGGGCGATACCCTAGCGATTTTGCCCCAGGACCCAACAATTTTTGCCGAAGAGGGCAAACTGGGTTTTTTTGTCATTGATCGTAGCCGCATCATCGCCGCAATCGACCAAACCAATACCGAACCTATTCTGCCGCGCGAAGTGAAATGCCTGTCGCCTGAAATGTCGGAATTGATCATGGGGTACGATGGATTTGAGGCCTTGGGATTGGCGGGCAATCGCTGCTTTTTCACGATAGAGGCCGAGCCCGATTCAGCCATGGCGAGCTATCTGCTCAGCGGCGTGTTCGATGTGGTGAACCACGAGATCGTACTGGACGTTTCCCGCTTTAGTAAAATCCCCATGGGTGTGAATATTCCGAATATTGCGGAAGAAGCCATCGTTATTGATGGCGATCAAGTGATCACTATCGCCGAAGCCAATGGCAAAAACGTGAACCCAAGACCTGCGGCAAACGTGTTCAATGTGAATGGCGAATTTCAAAGTATTTTGCCCATGCCGCAAATCGAATATCGGGTGACCGACGCAACGGCCATCGATAAAGAAGGGCGTTTTTGGGTGATCAACTATTATTACCCACCGGAACACGACAAACTAGATCCGGCGCCAGATCCCGAAACTGCCCAGTACGGTGATGGGGAAGTGTTTGATCCGGACCGTTGTGTAGAACGCTTGCTCGAACTGCGGATTGTGCGCACTTGCCTTGGTGGAGACTGGATTGAACGCACGGATACGCCTCCTATAAACCTGGAGCTGTCCGATACCGGCGATTGTCGCAATTGGGAAGCGTTGGTGCGTCTTGAAGGCCGTGGGTTCTTGCTGATGACCGACAAATACCCCAGCACCTTGCTCGCCTTTGTTCCCTACCAGCCGACCGAAGACTAAGGCCAACCGCCTGCTTGCCGATAACTTTCTGAGGACCTGATTGGGCTTCAGCCAAAGGAAAGTTATGCGGTGCCCCGCCTGTGAAAACCAGATGACCGAGCTGGAAGTGCTGAATTTGCATGTCGATGTGTGTGTGGGCGGATGTGGTGGCGTGTGGTTCGATTGGTACGAGCTTAAGAAAATTGAAAAACGTCATTATGGACAAGGCCGAGAGTTGCTTCTGGCCAAGTGCAGCAGCGCAGCAACCAGCGGTTCGCGCGCCTGTCCACGGTGCCAGGATACGTTCTTGTTGCCGCATTTTGCCAGCCATAGCCATGATCTACGAGTCGACGAATGCCCGAATTGCGTGGGCTTCTTTTTGGAACAGGGCGAACTCAATGCCATCTGCGAACAAATTGGCTCAGGACCCCATTGCGCCGAAGCGATCACGCGATTGTTTGCCGATCTGGCCGCAGAAGGATTGGTTGCGTTGCCTAATGAGCGCGATTTGAGCCAATCTCGGATCCACGGTGTGGCCCGAATGTTGTGCCTGATTCTGCCTACTAGCGACTACCTGCCCCCACAAATTTAAATCAACGACCAGTAGAGGTTGCGATTTGACTGGAGTCAAACTAATCTGATGAGGCGACGGCGCCCATTCGGGTGTTGAAACCTCAGGCTTTATCCTACGCGGGACACCTTAATTGAACAAAGATTGTGACAGCGGAAAATCGCCGGTTAGTCCAGTTCGGCCGTGCGACATCAAGGGAATTCTGCACAGTCACACACGGTGGACTGACGGGGCTCATTCCCTCGCTTCGATGGTTGAGACGGCTCGGGATATCGGGCTGGACTACTTGGGTGTTAGCGATCACTTCGTTTCGGAAACTCAAAAAGACGGACTGGACCTGGATGCCGCGCGGGTGCAGCGCCAAGAAGTCGCGCGACTTCAAGAAAAACTTACGGACTTCACGATTTTTCAAGGCATCGAAGTTGATGTGAATCGCGATGGCACCCTGCCGGTTGATGATGAAGCCCTCGACTTTTTTGACTACGTGATCGCCGCCTTTCCTGATCTCGGTGATAACTGCAAAGAGGCGTTTGTCGATCGGGTGGTGGTGGCGGCTGAGAACCCTCGGGTCACTATATTGGGCACACCGGTAGGTGATCATATGTTGCGCAGTTGCGAGGGTATGTCGGCGATGAGACGGGTGCTGGACGCTGCGGTTAAGCATGGTAAGGCGGTTGAATTAGACGCTAGCCCTAATTGTCCGGAAATCGATTGGTCTGTTTGTCGGCTGGCCCAGGAAATGGGCGTGTTCATGGTGATCAGTCCGAACGCTCACCGGGCGGCAAGGATCGTTGATTTTCGACATGGCGCTCAATTGGCACATGATGCCGGTTTGATTTGCGAATGGATATTGAATACAAAAGATTCAGGAGAGCTGCGCAGTTACCTTGGCCTGTGAAACTAGGTGCTGACTTTTTCGGGCTTTGCTTCGACTTCTAAAATTCCCCACTCATCTAACATCGCAGCGAGCACATCTTTGGTGATGGGCTTGCTCATGAAATCGTCCATGCCGGTTTTGAAACAAGCGTCGCGGTCGCCGCTCAGAGCGTTGGCGGTCATGGCCACAATGCAGACTTCGTTGGCTGGGGCTGGCAGTTGCCGGATGCGGCGCGTGGCCTCGTAGCCGTCCATCACGGGCATTTGACAATCCATAAAGACAAGATCGTAGGTGTTGCGGCGGGCCTTGTCGACGGCCTGCACGCCGTTGTCGGCGACGTCGGCGCGGCAGCCGAGCAGGCGGAGCATGGCCACGGCAACCTTTTGATTGAAGGGATTGTCTTCGGCCAAAAGAATGCGCGGGCCATCTTCTGGGTCTTGGTCGAGGTCGAGGGTGATGGTGGCGGGGTTGACCGGCGGCACATCCGTCGGCGGGCTGACGCTGGCGGCCGTTGGCAATGCTGTCGATTGACCGGCGACCAGTTGAGAGAGCTGGCTCAGGCGCACCGGTTTTTCGAGAGTGCGATTGACGCCGAATTTGATCAATTGATCTTCGTCATAGGACGCGGAGATGTCGTTGAGCATCACAACTTGCGGCCTGATTTGTTCAGGTAACTTGGCGATACGGTCTTTCAGGTGGAGTTGCTTTTGTTCGATCATTTGGCGTTCGACAATGACGAGGTTGAACGTGTGCCCGAAGTCGTCTGAATTGAGGTGGACGCGCGATTCTTTTTGTCCTACGGCGATGTGGCAAGTGTGGCCTAAGCTGTGCAGTTGTTCCGAGATCACTTCGCCGCTGAGCTTGTGCTCGGTCAATATCAAAACGTTACTGACCGTCGTGGGTGTGGTCGGTTCAGCGGCCAGGCTTTCGAGAGTTGGCTGCAAGGGGATGGTGAACGACACCGCCGTGCCTTCGCCAACGACACTGCTGGCGGTTATCTCGCCGTGCATCAATTCGACCAGGTGCTGGCTGATCGTCAGCCCCAGTCCGGTGCCACCAAAACGGCGTGTGGTGCCGGCCTCGGCTTGGGTGAATTTGTCGAAGATGTGAGCCAGATTTTCTTCTTCAATACCAATGCCGGTGTCGGCTACACTGAAGCAGATATCCAACTTGCCATCTGCTTCGCCGACCGGCTCGATGTTCAAATAGATGTGGCCGGTTTCGGTAAACTTGGCCGAGTTGTTGAGCAGGTTGGTCAGCACTTGGCGCAAGCGGCAGGGGTCGATCATCAAGCGGGTAGGCATGCCGGGCGCGAAGCGACAGGCCATCTCTAGGCCCTTGGTTTGTGCGGTGAAGGCGATCTGGGCTACGGTTTCTTCGACCAGGACTTGGAGGTCGGTGTCGATGAGGTCGAGTTCCAGTTGTCCAGCTTCGATTTTTGAGAAATCGAGGATGTCGCTAATCAAGGTGAGCAAAGTTGCGCCCGAGACGCTGATCATTTCGAGGTATTGTTGTTGCTGCGCCGTGGGGTTCATTTCTTTGAGCATGTCGGACAAACCAATGACGCAGTTCATGGGCGTGCGGATTTCGTGACTCATGTTGGCCAGAAATTCTGATTTGGCGATGCTGCTGCCCTTGGCCGCTTGCAAGGCGTGAGCGAGTTCTTGTTCGGTACGGCGTTGCTCGGAAACGTCAATGGAGACACCGAGCACCTGATCGGTGATGCCGTAGGTTGATTGCAATGGTGTCTTGATCGTATTGATCCAAATCTCTTTCCCATGGCTATTGAGGGCGAGATTTTCGGGCAGGAAACTCTTTTGCCCCGTGCGCAGCGTCTCTTTGTCTTCGGCTAACCATAACTGGCACATCTCAACTTCGTCGTGGACGTCCATCAAGTGACGGCCTTCAATTTCGTGAACCTGTTGGTTGAAGAAATCGGCGACAGCTTGGTTGACAAGCACGTAGCGACCGGCTGTGTCGCGCGCGTAGATGTAATGGGGAATGGCGTCGATGACTTTGCGCAAGTAGCGCATCTCTTTGTTGACGCCTTTGGCGTAAAACGAGTTCACGTAATCGATGCCCAAGCCGGCGGTTGGGATGAGCCAAGCAATCCAGCGCAAGAAGGTCGCGACATGGTAGGGGTCTTCGACTACGGTTTTGACGGCGAAGGTTACAAGCAGCTGCGATACGGCCAATGGTATAAATGAGCCGACGATACCTTGCCCGAAAAAACGAAGTCGATGGTGGCGCAACTCCTTGCGCAATCCAGCGTATGCCAATGAATACAAACCGATGGTGACCAGGTTGGCATCGAGTAAAACAAGGTTTCCGGGATGGGCATAATGGGGCATTTTTGCCCAGACAAAGGCGGATACGATAGCTACGGGTACGCCAAGTTGGACCAAAGCAATGCCGTCGCGACGTGTATTGCCCCAGCGGATGACAGCGATACCCAGAACCATGATCAAGCCAGCGGCTGCGCGGCTGATGATATCAGCGCCGAGCAGTTCGTCAAAAAAGGTGATCGATCCATCTGGTAGGGTGAACCCGTTGATGAATGAGATAGAGCTAACGAGGCCGGCTAGGGCGAGAGTCGTGCCCAGCAAGAGGGTAAAGCGATTGTTGGTTGCGCGGTGATAGAGCACGGTCAGCAATCCGGTGAGCAGGACGAAGCCGAGGGTCATCAGGTCGAAGCGGACCATGTTATCGCCCATGGTCAGGCCCATAAAGTGGGTGCCGGGGCCGCCCTGGATAGGAGAGCTGAAGCTTGCGCCGAGCCAGCTGGAGAGGGTGGGGATGATGGTCACCACTAGGATCACGCCTAAGAAGAGCATGAAAAATGGTTGGTTTTTGCGCAGGTTTTTCACGGTGTCCTGTCGGTGCTGCTATTGCGGTGGCGTGACGTGGGCAATTTGGTCATGATCACTGGTTCAATCATCGGCTGGGAATGAGCTAACTTGAATGAGGAAGCAGGTTTCTTCGGTTGACGGTAATGGGGTGGGTTGTCGTTGCCCATTGACGCGGGGCTGGGGATAATCAGTCCCATTAGGCCCCATAATCGCTTTGAGGTCGGTGCAGACGCTGGCCAGAGAGTTGCAAGGATTTCGGCCAAGCCCGCAAAGCAACCCGGGCTCTTGTCAGCGGCGGGCCGGATCCGAAAAATCGAGTCGAAATTTGACCAAGGGATCGGCGCCCGCGTTTGCTGAGCGGGGCTATGAGTTGGTGGGTGTGCCAGGGGTCGAGGCGGAAAACGCGTCGACCTCTGGCTCAAATAATAAGGGTAGGCAGATGAAGAGAATTTTGTGGATGGTTTTGTTGACGGGGTGGGCAAGTGTGGGCTGGTCAAGTGCGGCGTTCGGGCAAAGCAGTACGCCCGATACGCTTGGGTTTGAAGCGGGCGATGCTGATACGCTTTCGGTGTCATCGGGCCGGGTGACGGTTGACGAAGTTGTCGCGGCCATTGCGCGCCGGCGTGAAGAGGACCGCTTTAGTAAAGACAGTTACGAGTACACGACGCTGGCGACAGTGGTGGTGCGTTATGACGACGACGAAGAAAACGGCCGGTACTCGATTGAAGAATCGGCCAGCCGTTTTCACTTTGATCGCAATCTTGGCGAGCAGGTGGTCAACCTTTGGGAACGCAGCCGTGAGTATGAAAATGGCGAATTGGTGGAAGACGAAACCGACGAAGATGTGACCGCCGAATTCTTGCCCATGCAGCAAAATGTTTTTAGTGCCATGCCCTTTACGATCGAAGGCTCCGACAGGTACGAGTATGAAATTTTGGCTCGCGAGTTGGTGGGCAATAACTTGATTTACAAGGTGAGCTACAAGCCGAAAAGCCGGTTCGAAGCGCTGCCGGCTGGTGTTATTTGGGTGGACTACACCAATTGGGTGATCCGCAAATTTGAAGGCGAACTGGTCGAGACCGTGCCTTATCCGATGATCTTGAAATCTATTCCCGTGTTTCGTCAGAACCGGGAACGCTATGGTGACATGTGGTTCACGAGCGACGCGTACATGCGCTTTGTGTTGCGAGATATTCCCTTTGTGGATGTGCCAGTCAACGTCGAAGTGCGCGTCCAGTTGCGCGATATTGTGATCAACGGGGTGGCCTATGGTCCCGAAGACGCCGCGCCTGGTACGGGTGGTTCGGGGCTTTCGCCTGAAGAAGAAGCATCTGGTTTTTGGTTGAGCGCCGTTGCCAACCAGGACACCCTTGAAAGCTATTGGGATAACATCGGTGAAGAGTGGGAAGAAGACATCACGCCCGAAGCGGCGCCCATTTCCTGGGCTGCGGTTAAGGCCGACTCGTTACATTTCGTTGGTGTGGATCGGTTGCTCGAATTGCGTGAAGGTTCTTTGTGGCGAGTGAATACCGATTTTTCTGTTTTGCCTCGTTACAATCGTACTCAAGGGTTCGTGCCGCGGCTGGGTTTGACCATTGAGAAAATGGGCTACGAAGAACCGAAGATAGATTTGACTGCCGGTTATGCCTTCTCTAACGAGCGGCCGGTTTTTGGCGCGGACATTGAGTTGCCGTTGCTGCGTTCGCGATGGACGGTGCGCGAGGCAACCGAGGGCGAGCCGGAAATTTTGGGCTCTCTCTATAAGAAGCTGTCGTTGGATATCAGCGGTCGCAAAGATGCTGGAATGTTTGCTGGGGATAATCGACGTGATACACGTTCGGTGGCTGCGTTCTTCTACGGCAGTGATCCTAATCACTATTACGAAGAGCGCTCCGCTGCTGGCGATTTTAAACTTAGGCTCGCGCGTAAATTTTCGGTGACGGCCGGTGGCGGTTACGCGGAAAACCGGGCGTGGTCTCAGCGCACGAGTTGGAACGTGTTGGGTCGGCGCCTGCGACCGGATGGAAATGCGTCCGCCGATTTTGTGAACGATACGTTTGCCCGTGTTGGTGCCTCGTGGCGCTGGGGTGTGATGTGGTTGGGCGGCGATGTGACCTGGCACGACTATGAGAATGGGGCGGCCTCGAAAACGGCGTTGCGCGAGGTTCACGTGGCCGTCGAATGGGATGTTTTGGACAAAATGGGCAACCAGTGGGTGCTGCGCGCTGACCACCGCGAATTCGATAATGACGAGGCTGTGCCGGTGCAATGGAAATCGTGGCAGGGTGATTATGGCTCTTTGCGGGGGTACCGAGCCGGCGAATTGGTTGGCACGGCGGGGGCCCAGGCGTCTTTAGATCTGCGTTTTGGGTTTGATCTGTGGAAAGCGGTGCGTTTTCCGGGATTGAAGAAATTGGGCCTGCAGCCCATTGGATTTGTGGATTGGGCAAAAACCTGGGGCGGCGGCGAAGTGGACTTGTATGGGCCTGAATCTGGCATTGGCCCGGCTGTGCAGGACTACCGGATGGATGTGGGCTTTGGGTTTGGCAAACGCTTTGACATACCGGGAATGGGCGAATTCAAGAATGTGCGGCTGTACGGAGCGCATCCGGTGGGCCAAGGAAGCGAAGGTCATGGGTGGCGCGTGCTGCTGGCGTTTGAGAAGTAGATCGCGTGGCTGTAATTTTTGCGCAATTATGAGGTTCCGTTTTCTTGACGGACTCGCATAGAGGGCCTATATTGCGGATTCGCTGGAAGCTAGCGTGTTGAGCATTTTTGTGTTTGACGTGGCTTCGGGCAGAAAAATTGTTTAAGGTTCCTCGGTAGCTCAATGGTAGAGCATTCGGCTGTTAACCGAAATGTTGTAGGTTCAAGTCCTACCCGAGGAGCCA
>JBLIOK010000075.1:0-10541 GCA_047639735.1 Candidatus Krumholzibacteriia bacterium
TCTTCGGCTTTGAAGTGAAAATAAAGGCTCATCAAAATTCCGGGCGTGCAATATCCGCATTGGATACCAGACTCGGCGACCATGGCCTCTTGAATCCGGTTCATCAAAGGGTCGTTCAACAAACCTTCTAAAGTTGTTACGCTTTGTTGGTGAGCCTGGGCAGCGGCGACCACGCAACTGTTGACCGGTTGGCCATTCAAATGAACGGTGCAAGAACCGCAATCACCGGTTTCGCAGCCCAGCTTCACCGAGAACTGCCGCGCCGCGCGCAACATCGTTAATAAATTTTCGGCGGGCATCGCTTCCAATTCTTGGGCACGGCCGTTCAGCGTCAAGGAGACTTTCATGACGAGGCTCCTGTTTCGGTATTCGCCTTGGCGACAACTTGAAGCAAAACTCGGCGCGTAAACACCGCGACCATAGCTCGGCGGTATTCGGCCGAAGCACGATGATCATCAAGAGGCGCGCATTCGCTGGCCGCCACGGCAGCCGCCGCAGTAAGGTAATCTTCGGTCAGATCCGCGAGAGACTGGCCTTCGAGTGCGGCTTCGGCTAGGCGAGCACGCAATGGAATAGGCGCCACAGCTCCCAGAGCGATTCGGGCCGAGGCAACGGTGTCTCCGTCAAATTCCAATGAAGCCGCGACTTGCACCAAAGAGATGTCTTCTGCCGAGCGCGTCAGTTTGTAGTTCGCCGTGAATCTTGGCTTCTCCGGGGATTGCAACGCCAGCCCTACCAACAAACGGTCTTCCAATACCGTTTGACGTGGGCCAAGAAAAAACTCGCAAAGAGGCAGACTTTCTTGGCTGTCTTCGTCGGCAATATAACAGGTGGCGTCCAGGACCAATAAGACTGGCGCCATATCTGCTGAGGGCAGCGCGTGGCACAAATTCCCACCGACAGTTGCGGTGGTTCGAATGGGGCGATTCCCACAATGAGCGGCCGCGTGAGAAAGAGTGCCTCCGGCGTATTCTGTCACCAATGGATTGGTGGCAATGTTGTGCAGCGTTGCTGCCGAGCCCAAAAACAAATCACCATTGGGAGTCCGTGCGATATCGCCCAAGCCCGCCCGATTCACATCCACAACAAAATCACATTTGGCCGGACTCAAATACATATCGGTTCCACCGGCTATATATCTGCCGATACCTTCGTGCCGGCGCATCAGCGCAACAGCATCTTGGGCTGAGTCGGCGAACAAGTATTCCTTCACTCCCTGCATGTCGCATTCCCTTTCACGCTGACGTGGGTACAATTGGTGAGTATACTGGAAGTGCCAAGGCAAGCAAAGCATTACCAATAGAAATTCGCTGGCTCATTTTTGGAGAATCACATGCCCTCTGCTGAACTTTTCTTACTCACCAACGCCTCGCCCTTGGTGACCATGAATGCCGAACGCGAAGTCCACTCCTCAGGATGGGTCGCCAGTCGTTCAGGAATGATCATTGGCCTCGGCGCAGGTGACCCACCAGAAATCATTGACGGACACCCACGGCCCGAATTCAACGAAACAGATGCCTCAGGTTGTGTCGTTTTGCCGGGCCTGATCAACACGCATCACCACCTGTACCAGACGCGCACACGGGCCTGGCCCGGCGCTCTCGACAGCGAGCTATTCCCTTGGCTAAGAGAGCTTTACCCTGTATGGGCTAAACTTTCGGATGAAGACTTCTATCGCGGGGCAGTAGTGGGGTTTCAGGAGCTCTTGCGATCAGGCTGCACCCTGACCACCGACCACCATTATCTTTTTCCGGCCGCAGCTTCGCCTCACCTGATTGACATCACCATTGAAGCCGCGCAAGAAGTGGGGATTCGTTTTCACCCGACCCGTGGGTCCATGAGCCGGTCGGTCAAAGACGGCGGATTGCCGCCGGATTCAGTCGTGCAAACCCCAGAGAAAATATTGGCCGACAGCGAGCGAGTCATTCAAAAATGGCACGACAACCAAGCCGGAGCGATGGTCCGCATCGCCCTGGCCCCGTGCAGCCCCTTCTCCGTTTCGCCCGAATTGATGAAAGAAACAGCGGCCTTGGCCCGTCAATATGGCGTCCGGCTGCACACCCACCTTGCCGAAACACAAGCCGAAAACACCTACTGCAAAGAAATTTATGGCAGCCGCCCCCTCGACTTTCTCGAGTCGGTTGATTGGCTCGCGCCCGATGTCTGGTTGGCGCACGGCATCTGGTTTGAAGACGAAGAAATCAAACGCTTGGGCGAAGCCGGCGTTGGCATTGCTCACTGCCCGAGCTCGAACATGCGACTGGGTTCAGGCATCTGCCGGGTGCGGGATTTGCGTGAAGCGGGTTGCCCGGTGGGATTGGCAGTAGATGGTTCAGCGAGCAACGACAGCTCGCATATGTTGGCCGAGTTGCGCCAAACGTTGTTGCTCCATCGGGTCACCAACGGCGCGGCAGGAATGACGGTTAATGAAGTGCTGGAAATGGCAACCCTAGGCGGCGCACAATGCCTCGGCCGAACCGATGTTGGCGCCTTGGAAATTGGACGCGCTTGTGATCTGGCCATCTTTGATCAACGCGCCATCGGCTACGACGGCGCCCACGACCCCGTGGCCGCGCTGCTGCTGTGCCACCCCGAGCCCGTGAAAGCCGTGGTTGTCGGCGGGAAAGTGATCGACTCTTTCGGCGAGCGGCGTTAGCTGGCCTCGTCGGGCTCCTGCACCACGATGGGCTGCCCCGCGCTGCCTTCTGGCCAAGACTTCACATGCAGATCACGCTGGGGAAATGGAATCTCGATGCCAGCTTCATTCAATGCTTTGTAAATACGGGTGTTCAATTCGTTGATGACCCGCCCGCGGAACTCCGGCAACCGTAGCCATACCAGAACTTGAAAATCGAGACTCGATTCCCCCATTGCGGTGAAGCGTATCATGGGTGTTGCGTTTTTTGCGGTTAAGTCGAGTTCGTTGGTGCACTCGAGCAATAACTCCCTCACCTGATCAATGTCGCTACCATAGGCCACTCCCACATTCACACGCACCCGCATCCGCGGCGAAGGCCCACTCGATTCATTGACAATTTTGGCGTTGCCGATGATGCCATTCGGCACTGTCACTTCAACGTTGTCTCGTGTTAGCAAGCGTGTTGAACGCATCCCGATTTCTGTCACCATGCCACGGGTGGTGCCATCGATGATGATATACTCGCCCACCCGATACGGCGCATCGGCTAGGATAAAAACTCCCGATACAAAGTTCGCCAAGGTGTCTTTGGCCGCAAAACCCAGAGCCAATCCCGCAACCCCAGCGCTGGCCAACCAACTGGTCAGGTTAACGTGCCAAGCTGCCATGATCATGTACGAAACCAGACTAAACAGGGCTACTTTGTAGACAAATTGAACCAAAGGCAATGTCTGTGGCTGTATCCAAGAGAACCGTTCGGCGTTGACGCTCAACTTGTGAAACACCACCACCCCGCCGCCGCTGAATACACGCGCCCAAATCAACACCATCAAGGTCGTGGTGGTCGCCAGCACCGTAGTTTCCAATCGACCTGCGCTTAAAAAATCGATGGCAGCAATATGCACTCCCTGCAAAATGATCGTGCGATAAATCGCCGGCCAAATCAGGTTCAACATCTGCTCATCCATATCACTAGAAGTGCGGCGGGCAATGCGATGAAACAACGGCACCACAATCAATCGGCAGACCAACGCGACCAGCACCGCCGACGTCGCAATAAACGCAATACGCCAATATTGATTGGCCATATAGGGTTCGATCAATGCTTGAAGATTTTCGATCACGTTGACTCCTCGGGCACCGCTGGGCGCACATTCAGAACTTTTTCTTTACGAACTTCCACAGTGCCCGGCTTGGCACCTCGCGGCTTGGAGACATAGCGCGCCTGGGTATAACTCACAGCCACTTGTCTGGCCTCGCGCTTTTTACTGTGCCAAGCCGCCACGGCCGCGGCAGCCTTCAAGATCCCGTTGTCAGGCTTTTCGCCGGCAGGAACCTGCAACAACACATGACTGCCCGGCAACCCTTTGACATGAAACCACCAGTCGTTGGCTTTGGCAATTTTCAATGACAGGCGGTCGTTGTCCTGGTCTGTGCGTCCAGCCAGGACGATCCAGCCGCCCGGCAACTCATAACGCCATAGCTTTGGCTCAACTTTTTCAGGTTTCGAAGATCGCAAGATTTGGCTTTCAGTGGGCTGTGATCCGATTTTGACCAGACAGTACGGGTTTTCTCGCCTTCCGGCAATCCCTGAGGCAGTGCTGATCATTTCTTTACATTTGATGTGATTTTATGATACAATAACATCATCAAGTGCCCAAAGCGGATTGGAAGTTAGTCCCTATGAAATCACATAATTTAGTCTATTGCTCATTATTGGCGGTTATTCTCGCTTTTGGAGCGAATGCCATAGCCGAAGAGCCCCAAAGCCACGCCCTCGGTGTGCCTGCCAAAATCTCGACTTCTACCGTTTCAGCCTCAGACAGGCTGCCTGTTGCCCAACAATTTACAGTAACGGGATCGCGGCAACGCGCCACCTATATGAGCTCGACTAACAAATCAAATCGTACGCTCTTTCTGGATGAGGACCTGTCGGCATTCACCAAAGGCAGTGGCGGCTTCACGCCAGCGACTGCCCCTCTTTCCCCGGCGATCATGGCACAAATTGACCAATTGACCAACGCGCACTATATGCGCGACGGCACTCCAAAAGATTCGGCACCTGCCGCATCACCGCGTTCATCCCATAACAAAAGTCTGCCCTGGTCACAGGACACCTTGTTGGCCAACCCGACCAACATGAATGACGAGTACATCTCGCTCGCCGAATACGACGTCACCGGAAATCTCTACGCCGTGTTTGGCGCTAAAGATCTGGGCGGCACCGACCGCGACATCCACATCGCCCAGTCCACCGATGGTGGACAATCGTGGACCGTCTGGGAAATGCCGGCCTTCTTGGAAGACGAATACCACCCGGAAATTGCCATCGATGGCGCCGGGTATATACACGTCACTTGGGTGCGTGCCGATGGCTATATTTTACGAGCTCGCACGACCAACCCGGACGCCCCCACCCAATGGGCATGGGTCAAAGGACTAGCTGTGGGCGAACCCTGCGCTACTCCTTCGATCGCGGTCAGTGGCGGTGGCGATTTTGCCAAAGTCTTCATCGCCGCGGGGTTTTTGACCCTCAACCCCAACTACGGCCAATACGAATGGACGCTGATTTTCATGTCGTCGGGCAACGGCGGCAGCACGGTCATCTATGACTATTTCTTACCCGATGGCTACACCGATTTATGGCCCGATGTGGCCATGAGCGGCGGTACGGTTCATTTTCTGAACGCCGAGGTGGACGCCACCACTGGCGAAACCGAAATCCTCATTGCGAGCGATGTCTACACCGGCAGTTTTTCAGAACCCGCCAGTTTCACCGGTTGGACCAGTTACAACACAGGGTTCCCCCAAATTGCTGCCTCAGAAAACTTTGTTTACGTCGTCTATCAACACGACTTCTCCAATGGTGTGTCTGTTGACGGTGACATTATCTACACCTCTAGCAACGATTTCGGCGCCAGCTGGTTCGGGCCTTATGGCATGGTGGCCGATGAATTTGACAGCGTTGGGCCGACCGTTTTCACGCGCGGCGGCACGGTCGGCTGCCTCTGGCTAGACGCACCCGCGGGCGCAGATGAATACGAACTCGGCAGCCGTTTGGCCTCTGGATTCGGCGATATCTCATTCTTTGGTGGTGTCGAAATTGTTACCGAACAACCAAGGGTTGAGCCCACCTTCCATTCGGCTTTTGGCGTGGTGACCAACGACAAAATCCATGCCGCTTGGATCGATCGGCGCGACTTTGCCACCCAGGGTCACAACGTTTACACCAGCGTTCATGAACTGGCTCCCAACCTCAGGCCATTCACTCCCGCCGAGTGGGATTCCTCACTCGTGGCCAATATGATTTTTGGAGAACGCGAAGAAGGCTGGGTGGCTGCAGGTGACACTGCTTTTGTCAGCTTCGCCTTCCTCAGCGACGGGTTACAAGATGTGACAAACACATTCTACGTCGATCTCGAAATCGATGGTGAAATCGAAGCGTCTTGGGAATTGGTCGGCGGCTTAGACGCTGGTGTCTTTGTGCCGCTCGAAGACTACCCCGTGGTCCTCTCTTCTGGTATGCACACGATCAGTCTGATCATCGACCCCACCGACGCGGTGGCCGAAATGGACGAGGGCGACAACATCGTTTCGCGAACCTATCACTGGCTGAATGGCGACGCTGACTTGCGTTTTCATCCCACGGCTCTCGTGACGGTGATCACCCCAGAAACGAGCCAAACGCAGGCGTGGGAATTGGCCAAAAACCCGATCACCAAACGCGAGTTCTCTTTACAAACCGTATCGCCCGAACTCGCCAATGCCATGACCATCGCCAAAAGCACCGAATTGCTGCCCGTGATCATCGTTCCCACCGAACGCTTGGACGCAGTCGCCATGGGTCTCGCCTTACAAGGGGCCACCCGCGCCACTCGGCGCGAAGTCATTCTCGCCGGAGCGCGTACCCAGGCGCAGAACTCGTACGACCGCTTAGCGCCAGTGCTCTCCCAGTTTTCCGGGACAGGAATGGCCAGCGAAGCGCGGTCACTGTGGCTACCGGGTATGATTGCGGTATCTTTGGGTTCGGCGGCGATCAATCAGTTGGCAGACAATCCCGAGGTCGGCCGCATCTGGCTAGACGACCAAAAGAGTGAAACGTTCGGCCAGCCAACCACGACCGGCGCCGCCTTGGCCGGTTCTGTGGCTTGGCACTTGACCGACATAGGTGCCGAACAAGCCTGGGCCGAGGGCAAAACGGGCGAAGGAATCATCATCGGTCACCTCGACTCAGGCGTCTCATACGACCATCCCGATCTGGTGAATCAGATGTGGGATGGTGGCACCGAATTTCCCAACCACGGTTGGGATGCGGTCGACGACGACAATGATCCCTATGACGGAGATTCCAATTGGAACCACGGCACGCACACCGGCGGCCTGATCGTCGGCGATGGCAGCAATGGCACCAAAACGGGCGTCGCACCTGGCGCCAAACTGATGGCTCTGCGCACCATTCCCGGCTACTTTGTGGACATCATCGAAGCGCTGCAATTTGGCCTTGATAATGGCGTGCACATCTTTTCAATGAGCGCCGGTTGGACCTCTCCCCCTGACGATGTTCGCGTCGCCAACCGCTACAATGCCGAACTGATGTTGAGCATCGATGTGCCTTGGGTGTGTGCGGCTGGCAATGGCGACAATACCGGCGGTCACTTCGCCGTGCCCAATGACATCGCCAGCCCAGGCGATTGTCCCGGACCCTTCTATGCGCCCAACGGCGGCCAAACTTCAATCATCACGGTGGGCGCCTCGGACATTAGCCACGGGATTGGCGCGACAAGCAGCTATGGACCAACGGAATGGAACACCACCAACGTCAGTGGCGAGACCGACTACCACGATTACCCCTATTCGCCAGGTCTGATGAAGCCTGACCTCACAGCTCCCGGCGTCAACATCACCAGCACCAATGGCCTCGACAGTTATGTCGCCTATGACGGGACCAGCATGTCCTGCCCATTAGTCACCGGTGCGATGGTCTTGGCTTTGTCAGAAACGCCCAGTCTCACGCCCGCTCAACTGGCCGAGATGTTTGAAGCGACCGCCATTGACCTGACTCAGGCACCAGCCAGCTCGGGACGTGACAACTACTCTGGGGCAGGCTTGATCAACATTCCCGCTGCGCTCAATCAGTCCCCATCGGCTTCCCCTTTGCGGATAAAGATCACCAACTATGGCAACCTGCCTTTGATTTTTGGCGACACTTTTGCGCCTGCCAACTGGCTACATCTGGTAGCACCAACGGGCCACTTAAAACCTGGTGCTTCACGTTTTGTGGACGTGACTATCGACCCCACTGCATTGAGCGAAGGCACCTACGAAGCAACAGTGATTTTCTTAACCAATGACCCCAACCCCGCTTCTGTCTTGCCAGTGACTTTGATCTATGGCAACCACGTGACGGCCGTCGACGACGAAATACCCGCTCCGCGACCAGACAACTTGAAGAACTACCCCAACCCGTTCAATCCGCGCACGGTGCTTCGGTTTGAAATGGGAAAAACCGGACCGGTTAAACTGGCGATCCATGACATGCGCGGTCGCCTGGTCCGTCACCTCGTCGCCGCCGAATTGAATGCGGGCACCCACGAATGGGTCTGGGATGGAAACGACGACCAAGGCGGTGCCGTCGCCAGCGGCCAATACTTTGCACGCCTGCAAATCAAGGGCACACCCGACGTCAGTCGCAAACTGATGTTGGTGCGCTAACACCTTTTTTCCCACTTTTGAGGAACTTTATCTCGAACTTGTAATAAACCGCCTTCAGCGCTTATATTGGGCGCTCAATTCTGTTGTCTACACCTTACATATCCCGACCAGAAGGAGACTTCGTAATGATCGAAGTTCGTGGAATCACGAAATCTTTTGGGACCATGCGGGCGCTCGACAACGTCTCGTTTAAGCTCAATAAAGGCGAAATTCTCGGCTTTTTGGGGCCAAACGGCGCGGGCAAGAGCACCAGCATGAAGATCATCACCACATTTCTGGCCGCTGATGCCGGCAGTGTGACGGTCGATGGAATCGACGTCCTGAAAGACCCAATCGCCGTGCGCCGCCGCATCGGCTATCTGCCAGAAAATGTGCCTCTCTATTTAGATATGAACGTGCATGAATATCTGCGCTTTGTTGGTGAAGCGCGTGGCTTGTCGGGCCAAAAATTGCGCGACCGGCTGAGCTGGTGCGTCGAGGCTTGCGGCCTCACCGCCGAATACAAAAAAACCATTGGCGAGTTGTCCAAGGGTTATAAACAGCGGACTGGCCTGGCCCAGGCACTGATCCACGATCCTGAAATTTTGATTCTGGACGAACCCACCAGTGGTTTGGATCCGATGCAAATTCTGGGTATCCGCGAGCTGATCAAAAGCCTCGCCGGCCAGAAGACCATCATTTTCTCCACGCATATTTTGCAAGAAGTTAGCCCCGTGACCAGTCGTGTGGTTGTGATCAACGAAGGCCAAATCATAGCCGACGGCGACGTGAACGGCTTGGCACAAGACGCGATGGGCAGCAACCGAGTCAACGTTGGGGTTCGGCAAGCAGCCGAAGCCGTCGAAGCGGCCTTGCGCGAATTGAGCTGTGTCACCGAAGTCTCTCCACGAGAAACAGAAACCGTCGGCAGCAATTTCGAGGTGCGCGGTCCTTTCGATCAAGACCTCGTTGGTGCCATTGACAAACTGGCCCGCGATAATTCTTGGGAATTGACCGAGCTGCATGAATCTCGATTCAGCCTCGAAGACACCTTTATCGCCCTGAACCGACGTGCGGGCAAACACCAGGGGGTGGCCTAAAATGGCGAACACACTCACCATATTCCGCCGTGAATTTGGGGCGTATTTCAACAGCCCCATAGCTTACATTTTCATCATCGCTTTTCTGGTGCTGAATACAGGCCTCTTCATGACCGGATTCTTCCTATCGGGAAGCGCGGACCTGCGGGGATTTTTTGGCAATTTGCCCTTCTTTCTGATCTTCTTTATTCCAGCCGTGAGCATGCGCTTATGGGCCGAAGACAAGCAATCAGGGACCTATGAATTGCTAATGACTTTGCCCATGCCGACGCGTGAAGTCATGCTAGGCAAGTATTTTGCTGCCTTCAGTTTTTTCCTGGTCGCTCTCTTGGGAACACTGCCCTTGCCGATCATGATCAACATTCTTGGCAACCCAGATCAGGGCACAATGTTCAGCGGCTACATTGGCGCCGCTTTGCTTGGCGGCCTCTATTTGGCCATAGGCATGTTCACCAGTGGACTAATGCGAGACCAAATTTCGGCGGTCATCTTGGGCATTATGGCCTGCTTTACGGTCTTTATTTTAGGCGTGCCCGGGGTTGCAGCCACCATTGATGGTTGGCTACCCGGCGCGGGCTCGATGCTCCAGCATTATGTGGGCTTGTCTTCTCACTACGAACTGATGATGCGCGGCGTGATCACCATGGGTGACCTCGCTTACTTCTTCGGTCTGACCGCCGTCTTCCTGACCCTGAACGCCCTCTGGCTTGAAGGGAGAAAGTACTAATGAATAGCAACCGACGTAAATTCCGCCTGACCTTCGCTATTGCTGCTGTGCTGCTTTCGGGAATCGCATTTTATGCGGTTTCGGTGCTCGACAGTTGGCAGGGTGCTCGGGTTGATTTGACCGACGACAAAATCTTTACGATGTCACCGGCGGCAGCTGAAATCCTGCAAGGACTGCAAGTGCCCGTGCAGGTCAAACTGTACATCACGCCCAGCGACAAAATGCCCACTGAATTGCGCACTCTCGAACGCGACGTGACCGAACAAATGCGTAACTTCGAAAGCGTTGCCGAAGGCATGCTCGAGTTCACCGTCTACAATCCACAAGACGATGAAGAAATGCAGGCCGCACTGGGCGGCAAAGGCATCCGTCCCTTCCAAGTTCA
>JBLIOK010000076.1:0-10483 GCA_047639735.1 Candidatus Krumholzibacteriia bacterium
GACGGTGGGCTGGTTGCAACCTCTCCTGCCAGATATGGCCGAGGTCAAAGTGAGCCCCGATTTCCTGAGCGGCGTGTTGGCGCGCACTTCGCGGGTTGAAGCGCCTCGTAATCTTTCTGTCCATCCATCTGGGATGGCTGGTGTGATGGATCGCGTTGGGCGATGGTGGCAAGAGCAAATTTTAAGGCCCAGTTTTGCGCCGCAAGTGGCCTACGTGGCGACGGTGATTTTGGTCGTTTTGGTCTACACCACGCCGCTACGCACCGTGCCTGGCCAGGCTTTGCAAATGATCAGTGCCGGGCCGACGGAAATGCCCATCGTTGGGCCGCTGCTGGATGAAAGCTCGCAATGGTTAGAAGAAGAAACCGGTCGCGTCCTTGAAGCTGGGCGCTCTCGGGTGAGTGACAAAAAAGTTAGCGTGGCCAATGGATTACGTGAGCGCATTTCACGGACAGCACCGAGTAGGCATGCGCTGGTTGAGCACTTGGACAACGCGGTGCAAGAAGCGCAAGTGCGAAGCGCATCTGGCGTCAGCCGTGAAATGGTCGGCGCTTTGCAACAATCTCGCGGGGCCTGGTCATTGTGGTGGCACGCTGCCAACGAAAATTCTGAATCGATTTCTGATACGACGAGTGGACCATAAAATGAAGGAGAGTGTCATGAACACCGAGAACTATAGTAGTCAAACCGATACCGGACAGGAGCCTAGTAACATGGGTAACCCTCAACAAAACCCAGGCGCAAACCCAGAGATGAGGGCAATGCCGCGCTTCCAGGGTGAGAACTCGCAACGGAAGTCGCCCGCGTTAGCTTCCATACTCAGTTTGTTGCCAGGATTGGGGCAGATTTACGTTGGGTACTACCAACAAGGATTCGTCTTTATTGCGGTTTTTGCCAGCACGATTGCTGTTCTAGCGTCGTCAATAATGCGGGATTTGACGCCTCTTTTTGCCATCTTTTTGGGTTTCTTTCATATCTTCAATGTGATCGACGCCAACCGTCGCGCTAATCACTTTAATCGAGTGATGGCTGGTTTGAACGTCGAGGATATACCGGAAGATTTTAAGCTACCAAGTTCGGGTGGTTCGACCACGATTGGTGTGGTTTTGGTGGTCATTGGCGCCTTGTTCATTTTGGATCTGAACTTCGATGTTTCCATGGCTTGGGTCGAAGATTGGTGGCCAGCGATCTTGGTTGCCGTTGGTATCAATATGATTGTGAAGTCGCGCCGTAATAGTGGCTGAACATGGGTTCGAAAAAACGGTCGCGCGGGTCACTCTCGCGCGACCGTTTTGTTTGTCTATTAACGTAATAGCTGGCGCCAAACCTGCTCAACGCGCTGAAAGACAGCTTCCCAGCTAAACGATTCCAAGTCTGACAATGAAATCGATTGTGTGCTCGAATCATGATGGAGCGCCTTCTGAATAGCGCCTTCGAGTTGAGCAACAAAGGCTGGCAAGTCAGCGGCAACGGGTTGGTCGACCTCGCGGAGCCTTGGTAACGGCACCAGATCCATGACGCGGTGGAGCCGGGGCACAATTTGTTCGACAATGCCCGGCAATTCGGTGGCTACAATTTTGCAACCGCAAGCCGCCGCTTCGACCAAAACCAGGGGCACACCCTCGTAGAAAGAAGGCAGTATACATACGCCGCACGAGCGCATCAATACAGCCAGTTTTTCCTGACTGAGAGGACCATGAAAAACGACGTGCGGTGCCATTGATTCGATATCGCGCTCGATCTTCTTGGCTTCTTTGCCTGCGCCGCCACCGGCAATGTGGAGCTTCAATTCAGGCCGATGACTAAGCAAGTTGCCAAAGGCTTCGAGCAACCAAGGTAATCCTTTGGCGCGACTCAGTTTTCCGACATACAGCAGATCGTTCTCAACCCGATCAGCGCTTGCTGATTGGTAAAATAATTCGGGTCGGTAGCCTGCGCCGGTGACCGTGATGCGTTCTGCTGACACGTTTAAGGCTTGTTGCAATTGTTGCCCATGATCTTCTCGTAGCACACAAAAACGATCAATTCTTGCACAGCCTGTTTTGACTTCACTGGCCAGGTGCGGCGTCAAAATGATCTGGCGCAAGCCGGTGCTGTGGCACGTGGTGACGACTGGAATTTTCGGCGCAACTTCTTTCAACAAGGCAGATACGAGCCAGACGTGATGGGAGTGGATCAGATCGGGGGAAAAGTCGGTGATAACCTGGCTGAGGTGCCGCCGCCACGCTTGACGGTATTCGTCCAGCTGCGAAGTGGTCATCGTCGACCAGACCGTACTTGGGTAGGGCATGACATCGCTCATGCCTGGGATCAGCATTGCGAGGTCTGGGGATTGAGGCGCCTTGGCATTGTCGCCGATTGATGGGGCAGCAAACCACAACGGATGAATGTTTTCCGGCGCAATGTCACCAACCGTAAAGTGAACATCTCCCCATGGGACACCGACAATAGCGGCCTGTTGCCAACCGGCAGCCGCCGCTTGAATCGCTATGGCGTCCAGAGTGACGCCGCTGCCGGTACGAGCGGGTCTTTGGCTGAGGATGTGAAGAACTCTTGGTGACATATGGCCCTTTTTGTCGTGCAGCTGAGTTGAGACATCGGGTAAACAATTAGTTAAGGTGATGCCCACAAGTTGCGATAATGAAAGTAAGGGGATTCATTAGATGCCCGTTACCTTCTCGTCCTGAGGCAATAATGGTGCAAAAGTTGAAGAAAAAGCGACCTCAAAGTAACCTGAGTGCTAAAGAGCCGTCCGAACTGGACAAAATTGTCCACGATTTGAACAATGTGCTCTTTGCTTTGGGTGGCTTCGTTGACATCGCTGTCGATGATTCGCCCGATGGGCATCCGGCGCACGAGGCTTTGGTGGAAGCGGTGCGCGCAAGTGACAGTGCCATTGCCTTAGTTGCGAGATTGTTGCCGTTACAAGGCGCTGAAGAAGTTCGCACGAAGAAAACACCGGTTTCCCGGGCTGTGGCAAAACCAAGAGCGGTAAGCGCACGGTGTGTGTTGGTGATTGAAGAAGAGGCCACGGTCGCAGCACTCATGGAGCGCGCATTAAAACGGTTCGGCTTTGAACCCAGAGTTTTTATCGATGCCCACGAAGCCTTGCAAATGTTCGTCGCAGCACCCGACGAATTCGACGCCATTGTAACCGACGAATCATCCCCGGATGCCGTCGGGCTCGACGTTGTTGTAAAGATGCAGGCTATTAGGCCGCTGTTGCCGATAATTTTAATGACATCTGGACGCGAGTACATGTTGATGTCACGCGCGCTCGAAGCCGGGATCCAACATGTCATGCATAAGCCAGTTAAAATCCAAGAATTGTGCCGAACTCTAGAAGAGCTGACCCTGACGATCGTAGCCTGAACAAAGGAATTGGGATGAGCAAGATTTTGTTAGTCGACGATGATCCGCAGGTGCGGAAAATGCTGTGCATGGTCTTACAGCGCGAAGGATACGCAGTTTACGAAGCTGGAGACGGTGAAGCTGCCATTGCTGTCTATAAGAACGAAGACATTGATTTGGTCATAACCGATATCGTGATGCCCGAAAAAGAAGGCATTGGTTTGATTATGGAGCTGAGAAACCACGACGCCAAAGCGCGTATCATCGCGATTTCGGGCGGCGGTCGGATGGACGCGGGAACCTACTTAAAATGGGCCGAACGCTTGGGTGTGGATGCCACATTCACTAAGCCAGTTGATCGGCGTGAGCTGCTCGATTCTGTGGTGGGGTTGTTGGCGTCCAAGGCGGTCAGTTGCTGAGGCGATCCTTGATCGCAGCCAAAATATCCGTACAAAATACGGTGAGCGACGGATCACGTGCGCCCATCACCAAGACCACATCCCCGTCCTGTACCACTGCGGCGATTGCCTGTGGCAAATCCTTTCGATCCGGCACAAAATGAGCATCGCCACCGCGGCTCTTGATTCCTTCGATCAAATCTCCAGCCGAAATGTCCCGTGTGACCGTTCCTCCGGCAAAAAATATTTCCGGCATGAATAACCTGTCGCTGTCTTCGAGGCAATTGGCAAAGGTCTCGATCAACGCGTCGCGTAAAAATCGTGTTGGACCAAAACCGTGGGGTTGAAAAACAGCGATCACACGGCCTTCGGGGCTGCGGGTGTGTCCCGCGGCCAGTGCGGCTTCAATCTTATCTGGGTTGTGCGCAAAATCATCGATCACTTCGATGCCGCCGACTTGTCCGACGCTTTGAAAACGCCGCGCCACGCCTGAGAACTCAAGCAACGGAGCAACACATTCTTTGAACGGGACTCCCGTTTCGCGCGCAGCCGCCACCGCAGCCAACGCGTTTTTGACGTTGTAGAGACCCGGCACTTGCAAGGTGAATGCGACCCCGTCGATCGTGAATTCAGAACCGGCCGGCTTTAAATTCACGTTTTCGGCCCGCAAGCCCTCGCCTGGCCCAACCCCGAATAGCAAGCTGCCCAAATGCAACGAGCTCAACTCCGGCTGATCCGCGACAATCAGGGGCCCGGTCACGTTGTTGCGAAAAGTGGTGAACATGGTCATGATCTCAGCTGGTTCTTTGTGGTCAAGCCCGAGGTTCAAGACGACCCCAGCCCACGGATGATAGCGGACCAAGCTGCCATCGCTTTCATCGGCCTCGATCACTAGCCATGGCGCGCCGTCCTCTTGAACAGAGGGCGCCCAAGCGTTGCCAAGATGACCCGCCTTTACCAACGAAGCCAGTGGGCCTCCAGTCAGTAGCCCCGGTCCTTTGTGTGCACCTTGCAGAATCGCAAAGACCATGGCCGTGACTGTCGATTTGCCGCTGGTGCCGCTGATGGCAATGGTGCGGTAATTCGCCACGTGCATTGCGAGCAACTCGGATCGGTGCAGCAGCGTGATGCCATTTTCTTTGGCAATTTTTATGTCAGGCACTTTGTCTTCGACTGCGGTGCTAACCACGACGGCGTCTGGTTTTTGCGCACGAAATTTATCGTCTTGTATCTGCAGAAAGGAGCCGTCCTGAGCCACGATTTTCACGCCCACGGCTTCGAGTTGGCGCCGCACCTCGGGTCGTTCGCCGAGATCGAGAGCGCGGTCGCTGCCGCTGCACCGTCCGCCTTGTTGGGCATGAAACAGGGCCAACGCGCTCATGCCGCTGCCCGCTACGCCAGCAAAGTGCAGCCAAGTATCTGGTGTTAAGGCGAGAGATGGGTCAGATGATGACAACGGCGTCTCCTTCAGATACCAGGTCAAAGAGTTGGCAGATGTCGCCGTTGGTCAAGCGCACACACCCGTGGGAAACCGGCTGACCTATCTGGGCTTCATGATTGGTGCCGTGCAAATAAATATAGCGCTCCATACTGTCGACAGAGCCGCCCTGGTTGAGTCCCGGTTCACATCCCGTCAGAGTCAAAATTCGGGTCAAGATGAGGTCGTCGTCGCGCGCTTCATCGGGCAACCATATTTTGCCCGTTGGTTGGCGGCTCTCAAATACCGTACCACTGGGTTTGCCTTGTCCAATTTTACCCGCGATCCGGTGCACGCCTGGGGGTGTGCCACCGCTGTCCTGGCGGCTATCTAATCCTACGGCCGAGGTTGAAATTGGCCAGGTGGAATGGGCCTCCGTTTGTTTCATGAGCCACAAACGTTGCGCGTGTACATCGACGAGTAGCCACCTTTGGGCGACATCTTGGCCGAGGCAGCGCTGTAATTCATTCAGGGCCGTGACGGTGACGTCGGCGTTTGCTTCGTGCTCCATCGGGCCTCCGCTTTGTCTCAAAAATTTATCGCTACTCCGCCGGAAATGGTTTGTCCTGCATTAGGCAATCCCACCTGGTCGTCGACTCGTTGGTCAAAAACATTGTCTAGCCGAGCATGGATTTCAATGTCGTGACCAGAACGCATGATGTCCCAGGCCACCCGCAGATTCCAGATAACCCCGGCTGGTAGCCGCGTCAGTCCCGAAGGCACTGTGCTGTCTGAGCTCCAACGCGCGCCCGTCACCACGGCTTCAATCAAGCTGCTGATATGATAAGGGCCGCGCCAGGTGAGGCCGCCGCGTGACAAGTAATCAGGCCTGTCTTCGGCGGGGGTGTTGTATTCGCCAGCTTCTTGCACCCGTGCTGATAATATGGTGTGTTGCAGCGAAAGGTCGAAGTGGTTTGTCGCTCGCCAAGAACCACTGAGCTCCAGGCCTGGTACGCGAATCGAGGTTTGGTTAATCCGTTGGAATTGGTTTTCAGGATTATTCAGGCTGACCTTTTCAATGCCGTCATCCAAATAGAGCAAGAAGGCCGCGGCTTCCAGGCGCACACGTGAAGTGACCCGAGAGTAGCCAAATTCATAGAGGCTTTGGCGTTCTGCTTTTAATTCAGGGTTTGGTACAAATCGTCCCAGCGCGCCGCTATAGAGTTCGCGCAACGAAGGCACGCGGCTGCGTTGCGAAGCCGCCACATGAACTTCGGCATTGCCGGCGAGCGGGCGAGTCACGCGCGCGTTCCAGGCCGGATGGGAGGCGGCGTCATTGGCCGGTTGGGGCCCAGATTCCGGTGTGGAGGTGTGATCCACGCCGGCGCCTAGGCGCAGTTGCCATTGGTCGAGCGGATGAAACTCGGCTTCGGCAACGAGCGAGGCGAGCCATTGACTATAGGCATCGGTGGGCCCACCGACGGTGAGGATTTCTCGGTGGTGAGTGTAGCGCCCGGTAGCCTGCAAGGACACTTGTGTCGTTTCGCCCAGCCAGTGCGTTGCTCTGGCTTTGCCAAACCCGGTGCGGTCCCAATTCTTTTCGTATTCTTGGCCGGCGATTTGTGGTGTGTCCCAATCGTCAGGTCCGCGAGGATCGATTTCTTGTTTGAAAAAATCGGCGCTCATGGCCGTGGACAAATCCCAACTGCCTGATTCGTTCAAAGGCAAAGCCAGTGAAGCCCCTATCAAGGCGCGCTCGCGGACGGGATAGCGCCAAAACCGCGCATCGGCACCTTTGTTGAGTTCGGCAGGCACACCTTTTTCTGCGCTCCAATAGGTTCCCAAGACAGAAAGGCGACCGACATCTGCCACGGGGCGGCTTCCACGTACCAAAGCCGAATATTGGCTCAGGTCCGAGTTGAGCCGGTGGCTGGTGTTGTTGCGTTCGATTGTGTTTTTGGGCAGGGTCATGGCGTCTCTTCCTTGCCACCCGGCGGCGCCCAAGAAATCCCAACTGCCAAAACGATTGTTGTGCTGCAGATTGGTGCGTCCGTGCACAAAGTCACCGGCAACCACGCCAACCCGATTGCGCCGTGCTTGAGCATCGTAGGTAGGGGCAACAATGTTGACGCTGCCGGCTAGCACACCTGGTCCGTCGAGCAAAGTGGTCAGGCCACGAGTGCCCTCGATGTGCCCGGTACCGGTGATAGGGACCGTGCGCAGATCGACTCGTTCATCCCACGCCAGATTCAGTGGGATGCCATCCAGAAAGGTTTGCACATGGCGTTCGGGCGCCCCTCGTATCATCAGATGAGTATCGCCTCGGCTATTCGTCGATACACGCGCCGATGGAATGAGTCCGGCGACGTCGGCTAGAGAGCCTGGGTCTTGTACCTTTATGGCCGGAGTGTTGATTCGTGTCTTGTCGGGGTTGGGCAACTCGGCTTGTTCGCCGCTGACAGTCAATGCTGGCAACAGGGTGACTAACGAATCGTTGGCAGCAGATTTTTCTGTCGCGCCGATAGCCGTTTGCGACATCAGTATGGTCACCAATAGAACTAGGGTAATTCGCGGCGTCATTGATTTTACTCCGTTGGCCCGTAGCCGTCTTTGTAGCGCAATACGCGCGCTGGGTTGCCGGCGACGATGGCGCCATCGGGCACATCCTTGGTTACCACGGCTCCGGCGCCCACGACGGAATTCTTACCCACGCGAACGGGCATGATCGTGCAGTTCGAGCCCAAGCTGGCTCCGTCGGCGATGATGGTGGGCAGCCACTTCTCTTTTTCTGGTTGCGGTGGCATGGTGTCATTGATAAACATCACACCGTGACCGACAAAAACATCGCTGCCGATATCGACCATGTCGCAAATGAAGGTGTGGCTTTGGATTCGGGTACGGTCGCCGATTTTCACGCCTTCTTGTATTTCCACGAAGTGCCCAACCATGCAATCGCGGCCGATTTGGCAGCAGTACATGTTGACGAAATTCCAAATTTTTGTGCCTTCACCAATATCGCAATCGCGTATCAGTTGCATTTCGTTGGCGGGGTAGGTCATGATGGCTCCTTGTAGGGTATGCGCACCGGATGTTAATGCATTGCTTGCAGCAAAATAGTACAACTGGAGGCTCACGTCTTGATAAATGATGACAATCGTCAGACGGTCGCGGATCTTAAATTGGGCTGGAGCGATTTTGCCTCCACAAGGCACCTGCCTCAAGGTAAACATTCCTGGTTCGATGGCACGCCCGACGAATTGCTTGAAATGGTGGCCGCCCAATGGGGAAGGCGCCGGCCTGGAGCGGGGCGAGAAGATCTGTTTCAAGTGGTGATTGTGCCGGTTGAGCCAAGTCGATTTGTGTCCAATACGGTGCGTGTCGACGATAGCTCAATCTTGCACGCCACTTTTAACCGCCGCCAAGACCATGAAGAGGGCTTCGTGCGGGTGACCGCTGAAGGTCCCCGCGAGGAGGCGTTGCACGCGGCGGTTGTGTTGTATTCTGCCCAAACGTTATTGGAGAATGACGGCGCGCGCAGTGGCGACTATGATTGGGAAGTGGTCTGCCTGTTGGCGGGCCCTACCGACGGTGAGCCGATGGATCCCCTGACGATGGCCCGAAACATGCTTGAAAAACCCGGGGGGACTTATTGTTCTTATTCTGCCGAACAATTGGTAGAGTCCATCTGGTATTGGGCGGCACGAGCTGGTGCCCATGTTGCAGAACGCAAGTCTGAGGAAGCGAATGAGCCGCAAAAAAAATGAAGGTGAGCCGCGCGAACTGGATCCCATGGTGGAGAACCTGCGTGTCCACATGCTCGAAAAATCGGGATGTGAAGAAGAATATCCGTTTGGCCCTGATGTTATGGTGTTCAAAGTCGCCGGTAAAATGTTTGGTCTGATGGCTTGGGAAGTCAATCCCGTGGTCATTTCTCTCAAGTGTGATCCGGAACGCTCGCAACTTTTGCGCGAAGAGCACGTGGGGATCAACGGCGCTTACCATATGAACAAGAAGCATTGGCACGGGGTAGAGATCGGTGACTCGGTCGATTTTGAACTGGCGCAAGAACTGATGGACCACAGCTATGATCTGGTGGTGGCGTCTTTGACCGCCAAAGAACAGGAACACGTGCGTCGCATGTGAGCGATTGGGGAGGTCTTTACCGGTGAAGTGTCCCGTATGTCAGGTGCCTACTTATGTAGTAGAGCACCAAGAAATTGAGCTCGACTTGTGCCCTGAATGCCAAGGCGTGTGGTTCGATAACGGAGAGCTGGAACTTTTGCTCGATCGCGATCGGGCTGCTCCCCTGGTGGCCGCAAAAACGGATGAAGAGCTGCGCAAATGTCCGCTCTGTACAAAAAAGATGAACAAAGTGAATATTGGCCCCGCCATTGGGGTACTTGTGGACAGCTGCCCTGACGCCTGTGGTGTTTGGTTTGACGACCAAGAGCTGACTGCATTAACGCGAGATTTAGCAGCGGAGGGTTGGCAGATCCAACCAAAAATTCGCCAATTTTTGCACGAGATGTTTCCTTCGAAAGGTGTCTAGAAATGTTCACGATCCCTCTGTTGATCATCTTAGGTTTGATCGTAGTTGCCGCCATTTGGGTGATTGGTATTTACAACTCTTTGGTGGGGTTACGCAACCAGGTCAAGGAAGCGTGGGCCCAGGTAGACGTGCAGTTAAAACGCCGTTTTGACCTGATTCCCAACCTCATGGAAACCGTCAAGGGCTACATGAGCCACGAACGCGAAACTCTTGAGGCCGTGACCCAAGCGCGGGCGGCCGTTGGAGGCGCTGGTGGGGGCGACTTAGAAGGGCGTATGGCTGCCGAAGCTGGCCTGGGGGCGGCACTTGGCCGATTGTTGATGGTCACTGAAGCTTATCCCGACTTGAAGGCGAGCACCAATTTTCTGGCCTTGCAGGAGGAGCTTTCCAGCACCGAAAACAAGATCAGTTTTGCGCGGCAGTTCTATAACGAAGTGGTGATGCGCATGAACAATAAAGTGCAGATGTTCCCCGGGAATATTATTGCCGGTATGTTCAATTTCGCCCTCGAAAAATTCTTTGAGCTGGAAGACGCCGAGCAACGCGAAGCGCCTAAAGTGGATTTTAGCTAAACGATATGTGGGAACAAATTGCAGCGAATAAGCGCAAGTCCATCTTGCTTGTTTCGACCACAGCCTTGCTGCTGGCCGCCCTCGGCTGGTTTGGTGGCGAATTCTTTGTAGGCGAAGGTGGCGGAGTGGTTGGTTTGGCCATCGCCCTGATTGTTTGGGGCGTGATGACTTTGACCGCCTGGTTTCAGGGTGATCA
>JBLIOK010000077.1:0-10445 GCA_047639735.1 Candidatus Krumholzibacteriia bacterium
GCCCATATTGCTTGCCGTCAAAGATTTCGAAACCGACGGTGCCCGAGGACGGGATGCCTTTGGCGGCCAGGTCAACGCGTAAGCGATAGACCGCTGATTCAGGGACCAGGATCGTACTGCCGCCGTTAGACAATTCCGCTTTCACATCCTGTTTGGACAATTCGGCTAAAGCCGATGACGCATCTTCAGGAGACAGGTTTGTAAACAGGACAGCGGTCTCATCTTTTTGTAGCCAAAGGCTAAAAACTGAAATGCTGATGATGCTGGCCATAGCAACTGTACCCAGGACAATCTTTTGATTGAACGAAAGGTGACCAAGTCTGGCCTTTAAGTTGTCAATCTGCTCTTTTAGTCCGTCCACCTGTTGACCTCAAATCCTTCGATAATTTGTTTAGTTTGCCGAATGATGCCTCTAGACGGGCATCCGCATCATTTCTTGATATGATTCTAAAAGTTTATTCCTGACTTCCATGAGCAACTCAAAGGCCAGCTGGCTCTCCTTGGCCGCGATCATCACATCGTGCACCTCAGTTGTCTGGCCAGTGACCATTTCTTCGATCATGTCCTCGCGCTTGACTTGCAACTGTTGCACATCAGAAATGGCGTTTTGCAGCTGCGAAGCGAAACTGGCGGGAGCGCCACCGGTGGCGTTTCCGGCTCCGTAGGCCGACCGAGGGTCGATACTGCCGAGGGCTTTGATTGATCCGATACTCATGCTAATTCACCTTTCCTTATCAGATCTTTAAGGCGTCGTTGAACATGTCTTTGGCCGTTTGCACAGCACTGACATTGGCTTCGTAGGCGCGACTGGCTGTGATCATGTCCACCATCTCTGCGATGGGATTGACGTTGGGCATCAGCACATAGCCGCCTTCATCAGCGTCCGGATGACCTGGGTCATAAATGACACGAAATTCCGAGGCGTCCTCGGCGACATTGACCGCGCTGTCCATGCCTCCGCCATTCTGGCGAGAACTGCTAGCCGTATCGGTCATATGGGCGGGATGGGTCCGCGAAAGACGGTCATCATTGCCCATGGTCATTTGGTGATTGCTCACACGTTCGCCCAACACTTGTTCAAAAACTGCACGTTGACGTCGATATGGTGTCCCATCGGCGGTCATCGTCGTTTCAGCATTGGCCAAATTCCTCGCCACCACATCCATTTTGGTGCGCTGTCCACGCATGCCTGTGGCGCTGATTTTAATGGAACTGAAAAGTCCGTTACCCATGATCTAACCCTTTCTAGCCTATGTGGCCTTTGATGGCGCCGCGCAACACGTTGTAGCGTTGGCTGAGTAAGCGTGTTGCCATCCGATAGCTCAAGTCGTTAGTCGCCAGCGTGGTCATCTCTTGGTCGATGTCGACATTGTTGACTCCGTTGTCGAAATTGACGTTGGCATCCTCCACGCTTTCACGAGCGGAGTGCACCCCTTGATTCCCAATGGGAATATGATTGCGATGGGTGCTGTATCCGCGCATTCGCATATTCTCATTGTCGAGCATCTCTTCGAACTTCAGCTTTTGTGCCCGGAATCCCGGAGTCTCGACATTGCTGATATTCTGTGATGTCACCTGATGCCGTTGGGCGTAAACGTCCACAGCCTTCTTCAGGTTCGAGAGATGCGCTTTGTCAAATAACCCAGTTTTTATCATGGCTTAACTCGGGATTTCCAGACCCATGTCTGTGTACAGATTCAATTTGTTACGCAGAGTGCGCACACTGATGCCCAGTTCATTGGCTGCTTGAGTACGATTGCCGCGCGTGTTTTCCAATTTGCGCATAATCAACTCACGCTCCATCTCTTTTAGCGTCATATCCTGCGACAGACCCGAGGTGCGGTCGGTAGCGTCCATCTCTTCGCTCAAACCCAAAATGTCGTCATCCAAAGTCTCGCTGCTGCTGAGTATCACCGCGCGTTCGATCACATTCTGCAGTTGGCGTACATTGCCTGGCCAATCCATGTTGACTAAACTGCGCATCGCGTTTTCGGAGATCTCCAACAATGGTTTGCTGTTTTCCGCGCTAAAATTTTGACAGAAGTGGCTAGCCAAAAGTGGGATATCATCCTTGCGTAAACGCAACGGCGTGATGCGCACGGGAATCACATTGAGACGGAAGTACAGATCTTCGCGGAAATTGTTAGCCTTGATCTCTTCCCTCAGATTACGATTGGTGGTCGCAATGATACGGACATCGGCCTTGGTGGCGTACTTGGCGCCCAAGCGCATAAACTCGCGCTCTTGGAGCACCCGCAGCAGTTTGGCTTGCATGGCATAAGGCATCTCGCTGATTTCATCGAGAAGCAAAGTTCCACCGTCAGCAAGTTCATACTTGCCTTGGCGGGCAGTGACAGCGCCGGTAAACGCGCCACGTTCGTAGCCAAACAATTCGGATTCTAGCAATGCTTCGGGAATGGCCGCGCAGTTAATCCTGATAAAGGGTCCATTGCGGCGGTTGCCGGTTTCGTGAATGACGCGGGCCACCACTTCTTTGCCGGTACCGCTCTCGCCTTGCAACAGAACCGTGCCTCGGCTGTCGGCAATCATCGCAATTTTCTCGCGAAGTTGTTCCATTGCTGGATTATTGCCCAGCAAGCCCTTATGGTCCGAGCGAACCGCGACATTGGTGCGCAACGATTTATTCTCTGATTTGAGACCGTCTAATTCAAAGGCCCGATTAATGGCGTGGTCGAGTTGATCCATGCCAAATGGTTTGGTCAGGAAGTCCTGTGCACCGTTGCGGATCGCCTTTAACGCCAGCTCCACGGAGCCGAAGGCGGTCATCATCAAGACCAGCGGTTGGTGTTCCAGATTCGTACGGATGTCGGCCAGAAGCTCAAGTCCACTTCGCCCTGGCATTTGCATATCCGAAAGCACCAGGTCAATCTTGTGCTCCTTGAGCACCGTCATGGCTGCTGCCCCTTCATTTGCCGTGAACACGTTAAACCGCGCTCGCAATGAAGTGGCTAAGAAATCCCTCATGGTCTGCTCGTCGTCCACGACCAGAATGTTTTGCTTTGTTGTCATCGTTTGCCTTCCTCTTCCGTGAGTCTGTCTGGTGTCAGTCTAAGTTCCATGCAGATTCGGCCACTTCCAAAGTGACGACCGTTCCCGCACCCGGCGTGCTGCGCAATGCCCACGCCAATCCGTACATATCTAAAAGCGTTTCGACGCGAGTTAATCCCACGCCGAGATGATTGTCTTTTGTGGTCAAGAATGGTGTCGTTGCCTGTACGGCAAGTTCCGGGGACATACCCAGTCCGTTGTCTTTCAAGCGCAGCGTAAGCCGACCGTTAAGTTGGACGGCCGCCGTCACCTCCACTCGCACCGGTTGGTTGGGTCCATTTTGACCTTCACTCGCGTTGCACAACAATTCCGTCAAGACCAACAGCAGGTCGGCCTTGGGCAAAAGCAGTTCGCCCTCAGGTAGGCGACCGCTTAAAATTTCGAGGTTGGCGCATTTGTCTTGGCAGGCATTAAAGACATGGTCTAAAAGCCGAGGCAAATCGACGCCCAAGTCAGGGTTCTGCTTGGGCTGGGTAAGGTCCCCCACCGAACGGAAGATTTTTTCCATCTTTTCAATTTCAGTAATGATTTTGTTGGCCCAGGTTTCCGTCTCAGGCGCTTCGCTGTTGCCGCCGGCAATGAGGCTGGCGTACCCTTTGATCCCGCACAAAGTGTTGCTGGTTTTGTGCAGGTAACCGTGCAGCAATCGGCGATGGTGCTTTCCGGCCATCGCCTCCGCCAAAGCGGGTTCTATAAAATCGTTCTCTTGCAAAGCGAACATCATTAAGCCCCAGCCTGTTCAATGAGGTAAAGGTCGTTCATCTCTTCACAGGTCAGAATCTCTTCAATCAATTTCGTGACACGATTGAGTGACTCTTGCAGAGTCCGGCGGCTACGTGGGCTAAAACTCATCCGACGTTGCCCCCAAGCGTGCTTGTTGGGCTTCCCAGATTTTTCCAGGCGCGCGATAATTTCCAGACAATTCTTTTTCTTTTCGAGCACTTGTCGGATGTCCGACATGTTGCCACCGTTGCGGACCATTTCGCCCTGTTGCCGTGACAATTCCAACACGCGTCCATAGACCTGGTGCTCCTCGTCATAGAGGCCTAGCAACTGGCCAAGCAGCTGTTGCTCGGTGGCCACTATTTGGTGCGCTTCAGCGTTCATAGTGATTTGCGACGCCATAGGGCTCGCCTTCCGCTTTAATACGTTCGAGTTCAGAAACGATCTTTTCCATTTCACAAGCGTGATCCTGCCAAGACCCTAGGCGTTCACTGGCACAGACTTCTTCGTAGCCGTAACTTGCGCTCGTGTATTTGCCCGCGATGAAGTCCAGTCCTGCGACCTGGAATTTGCCCCACATTTTGATGGCCATCACACGACTGTTGCTCAAGATTTTGTAGAGGTCGTAGGCGATGTCCTTGGCCCCGAGCATGAAATAAGTATCGGCAATGCCGATCAAGACCCATGTCCGTTGCCCTTCGGTCAAGCCATGGCTCAACCCACCGTTTTGTACGAGCACGCGCAAGTTTTCCAAGGTCCGTTCACGTTCGCCTAACCAACTGAGCGAATAGGATTGCCAAAAAAGCAGGCGCGGGCTCAGCGCTTCATCGTGGGCCGCGACCTTTTGAGTCAAGTGGTTGAGAGCGTCGGAGTCGCGATTGATCAGTAGCCAGCGGTAAGCCAGCACAATTTCTTTTTGACGCCCAACCAAGTCATTGGCACCCAAGGTATTGGTTAGCATTTGCGCGATGGCCAACGAGTCGCGGGCCGACACAGCGCAGGCAAAACCCTCATGGGCGATTTCGTGTTTGAAGCTGCCGGTGGAATCCAAAGACGCTGCGACCTTGTACCACACGAGGGCGCTGTCGTATTCGCTCAGATTGGTGTAGTTGCGCGCATTGGCCAGTGCCATCAGCGTTGAACTCAAATTCCCCTCGGAACGGCTGCTATGTATGGCTTCCAGCTGAGTCACAGCCTTGCTGATGCTCAGATGGCGATAGGGTCGTGGGTCGTCCAAGTCCCAAGCCGTGACCTCGAATGGAAAGAGAACGCTGGCCTCGGGCAACCCCGAAGCGATGCGCGCCACGGAAGCCGTTTCCAATGAATGCATCCACTGCAGGTAGCCATCGGCTTCAATATGGTTCAACCGTGACGGCCCAGCATGTGAGGGTGCTCCATAGGCTCCAGCGATTACGATCAACATCATCAGTTGTAGTTTTAGTCGTGCGTTCATCTTTATCCCATGGCTAATTCGTTGGTTCGTTTCAAACTGTGCGGGGCAATACAATGCCTTCCGCTAGAATGGTTTTCGCAAACTGTATGCCCTTGTGCAGGGATAGTTCGTACTCGCGGAATATTTTTCAATCGTGTCGGCAGAAATAGCCATTAGGGACAGATTGTCCCGTTTAAAGCTTGTAACCTAGCAAGAATTGCCTACCCGTAGTGCGGGCCGTAATCTCGCCTGAATGGCCCAACTGGGTCGTGCAGAAGGTTAATTTGGTGCGAGAATGGTCAGAAGATGATCAGGAGTTGACCAGCATGGTACCGGGCAAAAAAAGCGGGGAAGGCCTATCGACCTTCCCCGCCATCTTGGTAACTAACGTCTCTTAAGCTTCGCCGACCTTCACCTCAAGGGCATCGACATCGTCTTGACCCTCTTCGTTCTGACTGGCTTCGTCATATAGGCGCAGCTTTTCACGCAGAGTTTGGCGACTTATGCCGAGCAACCTTGCAGCCTTGCTCTTGTTGTTTTCAGTCATATCCAAAGTGAACAAGATTTGCAACTTTTCGACTTCGGACAACGGCATGAGTCCAGTCGCCGCGCCAAAAGCTTGCTGGCGGGATGACGAACGTGGATGATGCCCTGCTAATATATGAGCCGGGAAATGCGCTTCGCTCAACTTATCGGGCTCATCCAAAATCATGATGCGTTTGAGGGCGTTGCGCAGCTCGCGCACGTTTCCTGGCCACGGATATTTTTGCAGCGTTTCTAGCAAACCAGCGTCAATGGAGCCAGTTGAGAGACCCAATTGCCCATTAAATTCACGCACAAACGCATTGATCAGGATTTCCAAATCCTGTGGACGTTCGCGCAAGGGCGGCACATCAATCTCGATCACCTGTAAGCGGTAATAAAGGTCGTTGCGGAAGCTGCCCGCTTCAATGGCTTCGCTCAACTTGCGATTAGTGGCGGCCACGATGCGAGCGTCCACTTCAAAATCATCTTTGCCGCCAACGCGCCTGTAACGACGGTTCTCCAGTACCCGCAAAAGCCGGCTTTGCAGTAGCACACCCATCTCACCAATCTCATCCAAGAATATGGAGCCACCACCCGCCAGCTCAAAAAGACCCTCTTTGCTCGTCTTGGCGTCAGTAAAGGCACCCTTCACATGGCCAAAGAGTTCGCTTTCCAGCAAATTTTCTGGTAACGCGGCGCAATTGATCTCCATAAAGCGATCAGTACTGCCTTGACTAACCTCATGAATAGCACGCGCGACGATCTCTTTACCGGATCCCGACTCGCCTTGGATCAAGATCGGCGTTTCATTGCCGCTGCGGCTGTTGCCGATCTTATCCAGAATATGAGCGACCTTTTCTAAGCCCGGGCACGACTTGATCATACGCAGGTAGTGAGATTCACTCTCGGCAGCCGGTGCAGGTGCGGCCTTTTTCTTCGGCTCGCTGACCGTCACTGTGGTTTTGGCGACTCGAACCTCGCCAGTGGCCTTCAAAGCCGCACGAACTTGTTTTTTGATCGCGCTTAGCTTGAAGGGCTTAGGAATAAAATCATAAGCACCGCCACGCATTGCTGTCACAGCTGTGTCGACATCTCCGTATGCGGTCATCATAATCACCGGCGTTTCATTGCCTTGATTGCGCAACGCCTGCAGGATGTCAAGGCCACTGATTCCCGGCAATCGCAGATCGGTGATAATCAGGTCATACTCAGTGCCGTGAGTTTTAGCTAAAGCAGCTTCGCCAGTTTCTGCGATCTCAGCGTCGTATCCTTCGGCAGCCAGAGATTCGCGCAAAGACTCTCGGATCGTCGACTCATCATCAACGATGAGAATCTTTGCATTGTTTGGATTAGTCATCAGGCTTCTTCCTCCTTGGTGTGTCGCCCTTTTTCCGCGCCGCCGCCCTGAGGCAGCAAAACACGAAAGACTGTTTGATCATTCTCGCAGAGCGCAACGATGTCGCCACCGTGCGCCACTACGATCTTGTGACAAATGGACAAGCCCAGACCTGTGCCTGAACTCTTTGTTGTGAAAAATGGTCGGAAAATTTTATGCGCCGTATTAGCCGAAAAGCCCGGCCCGTTGTCTTGTACTTCAGCGATCAAACCGGCGACCGCTTGCCGAGTGCCCGTACGCTGATCCGCTAGTCCCAGATTATCGCTGGCGGTAACTTTCAGCGTCACTCGTCCCCCATTCGGCGCCGCGTCAATGGCGTTCAGCAGCAGATTCAAGAGAACTTGCTTGATTTGATTGCCATCAACATGGAGCATCAAATCGTTAACGGTTTGCCCCGGAGCTAGCGGCGCAAACTCCACGGCGATATCCTTTTCGCGCGCTTTGGGCAACACCAAATCAATGACGTCTTGGCTCAAGGGCTGGAATGCCGTTTCGTGATAGCGCGGTTGATAGGGGCGAACATAATTGAGCATTCGCGTAATGGTTTCGTTGATGCGTTCGACTTCACCGGTAATCACTTCTATATAGCGTGACTTGGGATCATTTGGGCCCAGGCGCTCGGCGAGCAGCTCTGCCTGTGCGCTCAATCCCATCAATGGATTGCGAATCTCGTGAGCCAACGTGGCTGACATCTCCACCAAACCTTCAAGGCGATCCGAGCGCAAGCGCTCTACTTCAAGTTGGCGAGTCTCACGGAGATCTTCGGCTACGACCACTAACCAGGTTTCATCACGCATGCGTCCTGGCATCAGGGAAGTGTGGATCAAGACAGGCACACCGTCGCCGTCAGTCTGTAAAATTTGACCTTCGCCACGATAGGTGGTGTCAGGATTCGCGCGCAGAATTGGCAATATTAGCCCGACAACATCATCCAAACGCAGACGACTATCGAGAATGAGCTCGGGAATTTTATTGGCGTCTGCTTTCGGGTTTTCTTCACGACCACGCCCGAGTTTGAAAAGAAATTCTTCCGGCGCCATCGGCGCAGCCACTTCGCCCGTTAGCATGGTTTGGCCAGAGCGATTGCAGTAGACAGTGGTCCCTTCTTCGTCCAGCACCCAGATAGAACTGCGGACAGTTTCAAGCACCCGAGCATTGAAGGCGCCAATATCACGAATGCGGTCCAGAAGTTGGGCACCCGCCACCTCTTCGGCGAGCACAACCTGCACCGCCTGCAAAAACGGCAAATAACGGGCAGTCACTTCTGCGCGTTGTTCAGGGTCGGCGCATAACAACAGCAAGAAACCCAGACGCATCTTCTGATGGTCCAATGGCAAGGCAATCATTCGCCGACCCGTTGCGCCTTCGCTATTCAGGCGATTGGCATCTATCTGAAAGACACCCGGGGCCAATACACTTTGGGCAATGTCTGTATCAACCTGCTCGTGCAGATTAACCAAGACTTTGTCCCATGCCTTCTCTTCCCATTGCCAGGTTTGGCGTGGGCTGTAGGAGCCGCCAGGAGCCGAGCGAAGTATCAACGCAGCGCCGCTGGCGCCCACAAAATCTGTCAGATTCTGCAGTATTTTTCTCAGCACTTGATCCCAGTTACCAGCTGTACTGAGCTCACGCCCAAAACGGTAAAGCAGGCTGAGTTCGGCCATGGCGTCAGAAAGTTGTCGATTGGCGGCTTCCAGACTTTCCTGAGCTCCCATCAAATCGCCGACAGCCGAATTTTCTTCATTGCCAAGCTGATCGCGAAGTTCGCGCAACTTCTGCCGTGTTTGCCCACTGGACGCGAGAATGAGTCGGCTTTGATTTCGCGTCTCGAAGCGTCGATCAGCCCGAACGAGCAATTGCACCCACGACGATTCGGCCAGCGGAACGGCGAGGGCGTCAAAAAGCCCAACGCGAAAGAATCGCACCAGCAGCGATCCGCCCAGTTTTCCATGAAGCAAGATGGGCAGATAGGGACCGTGGATTTCGGCGAGTTTTTCCAGCCAATGCACCAAGGCGTCTCCACCATCTTGGCCGGCGAAAGCATCTTGGTGTAAAAACACCAAACGACTAGAAATCGAATGGCGTTCCGACGCGCTTGCTGCCGAATCCTCAGTTAGCCATTGCAAGGCTGCATCAGGAGCGGAGAATTGTTCGACATGTGAATCATTGTCTGAAAGAGATTCTGAGGCAGGCCAAGGGCCAACCAAAAGAGAGCCATGGGGCAAAGGCCCAGGCAAGCTGAAGAGCATATGATCCATCATCAACCGTCGCCATTCTGAAAAAGCAAGTCGTGCGTTCCTTCGCAGAACCAACCGTAAAGAAATTTACCACTAATTGCAAACGGAAAAACGAGTTTCCTCGTGGAAACCCGCTTTTAATGTCTAAGCTATTCAATCTCGTGATTCGACGGCTATTTAGTCAATCAGATCATTCAGGACTGGCACCAAACGTTGCGCCATTGTGTTTTGCACTTCAGCTGATTGATAAAACCCCGATTGCAGCCGCTCGCGAGCCAAAGCAATTTTGTCGCTGCGCACGTCTGGCAAGGCTGCGATAGCCGAGCGTCCCGTTTCTAGGGATTGGCTCAAGGCGACCAATTGATGCGCTTTGTCAGATATTACCGCAGTGTCGCCTAATAACGGAGCCTGACCATTGGTCTCCGATGACGTTGGTCCATTAGCGTCGGCGGATTTCTTGTCTTCGTTGACCCGAGCCTTGTCTTGAGCATTCTCAAGGATGCCTGATCGCTGGAGCGGCGCGCCGTTGATGCTATCGATTGCCATAGTTATCCTGCCTCTTTTGAGGGCAATGAGAGTTCAGGCCTCACTCAGTATAGAATGCGACCCGTGAGTTCTTAGTGAACCTAATGCAATGGTGATGCCTTCTCATGATAAATCCTTCAATCGTTCCAAAAACACCGTTTCGGTTGTATATTGAGACCATCTGATAACTCAGATGCAGGAAACACCACTATTAAAAACCCGTGCACAGCTCATTAACGTCTAATAATTTGCCATCAATCAATAATTTCTACCAACTGATTAAGCCATAGCACTAAAACACATAGTGCATTATTGCACATCGTCGTTGTCAGCAAGAATGTATCTGTGGCCAGTTTTATACGGAGTCAAAGCCCCAGATGGCGGCCATAACCAAACCGTAGCTTCGGTTCCCGTTGCTATCGACCGTTCCCAGGAGCTCCTGCGGGTCACCGCGGCGATGCGGAGCACCAATGCCCGCTGCTTGTAGATAGCGGCCAATGGGATCCGGCAACAGAACGGCCCAGTGGCCGCTGTGGTG
>JBLIOK010000078.1:0-10403 GCA_047639735.1 Candidatus Krumholzibacteriia bacterium
GCCGCGGTCTCTTCACTTTGCTTTTTCTGGAGCTCCAACAGCGCTTCTGGTGGCCCGCCAAATTTTTCTGCGATCGATTGGATCACCAAGTAATAGACTGGCGTCAACAAGACCATTCCCACGGTCCCTACCAACATGCCGCCAAATACCGCAGTGCCCAATGACACGCGGCTAGCGGCTCCAGCACCGGTAGCGATAATCAGGGGAATAACACCCAAAATAAACGAGAACGCCGTCATCAAAATTGCACGGAATCGCAATTCCCCAGCCATCAATGCCGAATCGAAAATACTCTGACCGGATTCACGATTGACCTTGGCAAACTCCACAATCAAAATGGCTGTTTTAGCCACCAAACCGATCAACAAGACCAAGCCCACTTGGGTGTAGACATTGTTGTCCAATCCCCTGAGCTTGGTGAGCCACAACGCGCCCATGATGGCCACCGGTACACCCAACAGCACAGCGAGCGGAATCATCCAACTTTCGTACTGCGCCACCAAGAACAGATACACAAAGAGAAACGCGAGTCCAAAGATAAGTGGCGCCATATTTCCAGCTTGCTGCTGCTGGAATGTCACGCCTGACCACTGGTACCCCATGGAGGCCGGCAAGATTTCGGCAGCCAGCCGTTCCATTTCGGCAATCTGATCTCCACTGGAAACGCCCGGCTGGCCTTGACCAGTGATTGTAGATTTGGGATACATGTTGAACCGACCAATGAACAATGGACCAACCGTATCTCGCACCGCCGCAAAAGCACCAATGGGCACCATCGCGCCCTGCATGTTGCGCACTTCTATGCGTTCAATATCACTGGGCTTGGACCGGAATTGGTCGTCGGCTTGGGCCATCACTTTCCAGGTGCGTCCAAACAGGTTAAAATCGTTCACGTACGAAGTGCCCAAGTAGGTGGACATAGCGCCGAACACTTCATTCAATGGAATTTGGTAGGCCTGGGCTTTCACACGATCAATTTCGACATACAACATAGGCACGGCGGCCCGCAAGTTTTGATTCAAGCGCATCAACTTATCGCCACTGTTGGCTCGGGCAACAATGTCCTGTGCGGCTTGTTGCAATTGGAAGATCCCGGCTCCACCACGATCCTGGAGTTCAAAGGCAAAGCCCGACGCGCTGCCAAGGCCCATAATTGGGGGCGGCAAAAAGCCGAACACCAAAGCTTCTTGGATGCCAAACAACTTCTTCTGCAAACCACCCATGATGTTATCAATACGCAGTTCCGTCGAAGACCTGTCGCTCCAATTATCAAGTGTCACAATAAACATGGCGGCATTGGGGGATTGCACTCCATCCAACATCGAATAACCGCCGACAGTCAGATACTTGGCCACACCTGGCGTGTTCTGCAAGATCGCACTGATTTTATCCGTGACTTCATGGGTGCGATCGAGTGACGCCCCATCAGGCAAGGAAGCATTGACGAAAAAGTATCCTTGATCTTCGTCTGGCAAAAACCCGACGGGCACCGAATTGATGCCGACGACCATCAACACGGCTAAGCCGGCAAAGATCAACATTCCCAGGGCCGATTTCCGCAATAAGACGGCAACAAGCCCTTTGTAGCTCGCCGTCGACTTTTCAAAATACTCGTCGAATTTGCGGAAGAAAATCCATTTTTGTTTCGTCTTATCGCTTTGCTTAAGCAATATGCGGCAAAGAGCGGGGCTCAAAGTTAGAGCGTTGATCGAAGAGAATATTGTCGCGATAGAAATCGTGATCGCGAATTGTCGGTACAACAAGCCGGTCAAGCCAGGCATCATCAAGGTGGGTATAAAAACGGCGAGCAGCACGGCGGTCGATGCGATTACTGGGCCCGTCACTTCGCCCATACCCGTGGTGATCGCGCGACGCGAATCCCAGCCTTCTTTGTCCATCAATCGCACTGTATTTTCAACGACCAAAATGGCGTCATCAACCACGATACCGATGACCAACACCAACCCAAACAGCGTCAGGTTATTGATCGACATTCCCAGGCCATTGAGCACAGCAAACGTGCCAATCAATGAAACGGGGATAGTGATAGCTGGAATCAGCGTTGTGCGCCAATCTTGCAAGAAAATCCACACCACGAAGATCACCAATAAAATCGCAACGATTAGCGTCTCGACAACTTCATCAATGGACGCTTCAATGTATTTGGTCGCATCGTAAAGGATGTCGTATTCAAGATCTGGCGGAAAATCAGCGGCCAAATCATCCATGATCTCTTTGACGCCCTGCGCTACACCCAAGGCATTTGATCCCGGCAACTGATAAATGCCCATGGCGATGGCAGAGCTGCCAGAATGTTCGGCATACCAACTGTAAGCTAAGGCGCCTAATTCAACATCGGCCACATCACGCAGATAAAGAATTTCTCCACCTAAGCCGGTTTTGATAACAATTTCTTCGAATTCTTGTTCGGTGACCAAGCGCCCTTTGGTGATGATGTTGTACTGGAACGGCAAGTTGCCGGCATTGGGTTGGCTACCGATGGTACCGGCAGCTACAGAAACGTTTTGTGCGCGCACTGCGTTGAGCACTTCCGCGGCCGTCAAGCCTCGGGCTTTCAATCGCTCTGGGTCCAACCACAAACGCATACTAAAATCTTTGGCCCCGAACACCGTCACCGAGCCGACACCATCAACACGCGCCAACTGATCTTTGATGCGGGTGGCGACGTAATTCGAAATATACAGATCGTCATAGGTATTGTTCGGCGAACGCATGCTCACCACTTCAACCATGGCGGTCGACTTTTTATCTACCTTAACACCTTGCCGCATCACCTCTTCGGGCAACAATGGCGAAGCCACATCAGCGCGATTTTTAGTCATGACCTGAGCCATATCGACATCGGTACCGATTTCGAAACTCACCGTCAAGTTCATTTGGCCTTCGGAATCACTCTTGGAGTCCATGTAGATCATGTTCTCCACGCCGTTGATCTGTTCTTCCAAAGGCGCGGCTACCGACTCGAGCACCGTTGCGGCGTCGGCGCCGGGAAACGTCGTCGAAACCTGAATCGTAGGCGGCGTGATGTCGGGCATGGACTCGATTGGCAATTGAGGAATGGAAATGCCACCGACTACCAAAATGAGTATTGAGATCACCAAAGCAAACTTGGGTCGATCAATGAATATGCGACTGAACATCCGGACAGATCTCCTGGTTGAGTTGGCCTACTGGGCAGCCTGTTGTTGCATGGCTGCGAATTGTTCAGCGGTCAGCGGCGTCACTGGCAAGCCCGGGCGGGCAAACATCAGGCCACTGACAATGATTGTTTCTTCGCCCGTAAGGCCTTCGCGAATGTGCACCATGCCGCCTTCTTGGGCCATGCCCAAAGTGACGTAATGCTGTTCGACGATATTGCCTTCACCAACGGTCAGGATATATTTGCCACCAAGGTCTGTCCCTAAGGCCAATTCGGGAACCATCACGGCATCCTCGATGGCTTCGCCGAACATTTTCACGCGCACAAATAACCCCGGAAAGAAGTTCCGATCCTCATTCGTCAGCACAACACGCATTTCAATGGTGCCCGTTTCGGGATTCACTTGGTTGTCGACAAAGTCGAGCTTGCCCTCAAAAGGAAACCCGGTGTCGGTAGCTCGCGCCACCATGGCAAGTCCTTTACCTGCCTTATCCGTATCGCGGTCCGCAACATCTTTATGCGTTTCTAAGTAACGCAAAACCAACGTCTCGGGAGCATGAAAATAGACAAAGATCGGCTCAAGCGTATTCACCCTTGTGAGAACTGTGCTGCCCGACTGCCCGACAAGGTTGCCGATATCAACAAGGTTACGGCTGACGTCACCATCAATCGGCGAAACAACTTGCGTGTAGTCATAATTTTGTTGGGCTTGATCAAGATGAGCATGGGCGCTGGCGACGGCTGCAATCGCTTGGTCACGTTCGGCACGAGCGCGATCGACGTCGTTGGCGCTAACCGCTTTACTTTTGCTGGCCCGCTCAACCCGATTCAATTCGGTTTCAGCACGCAATAAATTAGCTTCAGCCCCAGCCAGTCCAGCCGTGGCGTCATCTCTCGCCGCGCGATATTTCAATTCCTCGATTGTGAAGAGCAGTTGGCCTGCCTTCACATTGCTGCCCGGCGTGAACTCCATCGTTTCCAGGAGTCCCTCTACCCGCGCCACGATGTCAGCCGATGCGGCCGCCCGCGTGCTACCGGTAAACACTACATAATTTTGCACCGTGCCCTTGGTCGGTGACGCCACCGTCACCGGGGGTGCTTGGCCAGCCGGCCCCTCGGCACTCTTTCCACAGGACGCGAGCCCCAGTAAGGCGCCCGTCATCATCGTGGCCAATACACTCTTGGCCATCACGCCCTGAAAATTCATTCTTCGACCTCTTCCTCTACTGGCTGGACAATATCGGGTGCGGTGTCAGTCAATGACCATCCGCCTCCCAAACTACGATTGAGATTAATCAGGTTGGTCATGACCAACCCCCGCGATTGGGCGTAGCTATCTTGTTGATCAAAGAGAACGCGCTGGGCGTCGAGATAGCTTTGAAAGTCGGTCAACCCTTCAATGTATTGGATTTCCACCAACGCTACAGATTGTTGGGATGCTTCAACAGCAGTGAGCAACAATTTTTCGCGGATTTCTTCCTGGCGCAAAGCAACCAGGGAGTTTTCAACTTCCGACAAAGCGTTGAGCACTGTTTTTTCATACTGAGCAAATGCTTGTTCAGTGCGCGCTTCTTCCACTTTGATTTGGCCACGAATTTTTCCGCCGCTGAACAACGCCCACTGAACTCCAGGGACAAGTGACCAGCCCGTGTGCCCGCTTTCGCCTAGTCCATCAAAGTCGACACTGGTCAGATTTAAAACGCCAGCAAGTGAAAAACTTGGATAGAGATCAGCGGTGGCCACGCCAATTCTGGCTGTTTGGGCGGCTAATTCACGTTCACTGCGCCGGACATCGGGGCGGCGCCGCAACAATTCGGCAGGCAGCGCAACGGAAATTTCAGTGTTCGCCCTTGGGATCGACGCTTGTGCTCCGAGTTCTTCATCCAACGAGCCAGGCATTTCGCCCAATAAAATCGCTTCGCGATTGAGGGCACTTTCTAAGGCAACCGCCAGCTTTGGGATAGCGGCTTCGGTGTTGGCCAAGTTAGAGCGTGCTCGGGAGACATCCAACAAAGGCACCAGCCCTGCGTCTTCGCGCGCAATGACAATATCCATGGTTTCCCGTTGGCTCTTGACATTGTTTAAGGCAAAACTGAGGCGCAATTGCAGGGCCCTAATATCGATATAGGTCGCAGCAACTTCTGCGTAGAGCGTGACCATCACGTCGCGATAATCCTCTACCGAGGCGGCAACCAGGGCGCCAGTAGCTTCACGGGTTCGCCGCACTCGACCAAAGACGTCCACTTCCCAGCTTGCCCCAAGACCAAACTCCCAGTTACTGCTTGGGTTGCCGACTAAACCAATCGCCGCACCATTCGGCGAATTTTCACCGACGGAGACTCGAGAGAATTGTCCGAACCCATCGATCTGAGGGTAATAATTGCCACCAGCGATTTGATGCACAGCACGTGCTTCGCGAATACGTGAGATGGCAGCCATCAAATCCGGGTTAGCTCGGCGCGACCTGACAATCAATGAATCAAGTTGAGCGTCCCCCATGGCAGACCACCAGTTTTCTATCACCGGCGATTCGCCCGTTACATCCGCAGCGGCCGCGTTTTGCCACGCGTCAGGCACCGCATATTCGGGCACCTCATAGTCAGGACCGACAGCACAACCCGCGCAAAGAATCAGCGCGCAGGCAATCAAACCCTTGCTAGCTGACTGGCAGAGAACAACTGACTGGAATTTCTTCATGAACAAAAAGACTCTCCCACAATTGGAAAATTGAGGCAGTAAACAGGTCTCGAGAATTTGAATTATAATATGTCACACGAAGGATCCGATGTCACTATTGTGTTTCAATCTGCCGCTTTTTGAGGTGAATCTGTTGGAGCAATTTGCCAATTTCGAGCTGTTCTGGCGCCAACTCGGCCGCGCGCCGCAGGTCACTTTCAGCGGCCTCTAAATCACCAGCATGAAAGTGCATCAAACCACGATTGTACCAAGCGATGACCAAACTATCATCGCGATCAAGCGCTTCGCTAAAGGCGACGCTGGCCTGGTCGCGCTCCCCTTCCATGATCATGGCCAATCCCAGATCCGACCAGGTCCGCGCTTGTTCCGGCGCCTTGGCCAAGGCCTGTTCCAAATAGCCGATGGCGGCGCGGTGGTTCTCTTGCTTCAAAAACAGATGACCGATTTCTGCCGCCAATTCAGGCGCCCAGCGATGTTCTGAACCAAACCCCGTTAACGCAGCCTGCAAGTCGACGAGCGCTCGACGCTCGCTTCCATTGTCCGCAAAGACCAAGCCCCTGATGCGGCGCGCGTGGTCCTTCTCCATTTCCAAACGCACACATATGCCCGCCGCATTGACCACCAAACCAGACCACAAGTCTTTTTCAGCGGGCGTTTGCGCATTCTTAAATTGGCCCCAAGCGTAGTTGAGGTAGGCTGAGAGCGACCCTGTGATGTAATAGCGGTTGAAAGCGAGCCAAACAGGCAGTTCGTTACGGCCAGACAAATCACTGATTCGCGGGCGTCGGACTTCAGTCAAACACGTGATATTCCGAAACGGAAAAGACGCCGCCGATTCCTCATACCAGCGTCGCGCGTATGACCATTCCTTCAATCTTTCGGCCAAGCGCCCCATATCACGATAACATTCAGCTGCTCGTTTGTCGTTTGGATGCAACCCCATGTAGCGGCTAAAAGCTTCGCGGGTGCGCCCCTGTGAGACGTCAAGGTTACCCTTGATCCAGCCAATGTCTGTGTTGAAGGGGTCTTTGCGCTTCAGGTCGTCGGCAATTTCGTAGGACATGCCCTGCTTGCCTTCGATCGCTTCCAATAAGCCCCGAATTTGCAGCACCGCCGCATTGCCGGGTTGGGCTAGGGAAGCCGCTCGGATCCATGGACGAGCTTCCCGCCACTCGGCGCGGTCGTAGTGAAGCCAAGCGCGTTGCAGAAAAACTTCCAAGACGGCAGCATCCTGCGCCGTAGCCACCGCCGGATCGTTCGATGTGACGTTCATCTGACGTGCGGCCACGGCGGCGTTTTCCAAACTCGTATCAGTCCGCAAATAGTCGCCAAGCCAACGCCATGCCGTGGCGAGCCTGAGCCAGACATTGGGGTTGTCCGGCGCCAATCCGGCCGCATTGGTCAGGGCGCGAATACGGTAATCTGCCCGGTCAGATCCACTTGCCCGAGACAATTCTTGTTGGGCTGCGCGCCGCCTGCTTTGTTGCTCGTCGGGGCCCAATTGTAGAAATTCATTCAATCCCAGCGAATCAGACGCAGCCGAATAAGCCAGATTGACCGAATCATCGCACCTGACTTCAGGCTGTCCAGCGCAGCCGGTCAGGGCAGCGAACAAGCAAGATACGGCCACCAGCAGTCTGGCTTTGAGCGGAATTTGAGTCATCTTAAAACACTCATTTCGGCGAGTTAAATAATCAGCAACTAGTTCATTAACCGATTGAACCAGTTGCCCTTTTCAACTTCTAAAATCGTAACGATCGGTACGCTGCCAAGTTCGATTCCGTCCAGGCGCACCACAGCGCGCCCCACTTCGGTACCCGCCGCGATAGGCGCGGCGAATTCGTTGGGCAAGCGGATTTCCATCTCCAAATCGTTCTCGCGATTGCGCGGAACGCTGACTTCCATCGATTCGCCGTAGGTCACCAGGACGGACTTCTTTTTTCCACCTTTGATGCGAAGCGGCTGGGTCAACGGATCTCCAGCCGTGGTGAAGACAGGCACTTGCCTGTACATACTGAAACCAAAAGTCAGAAGGCGACTGGTTTCGGTTGCGCGCGCTTTATCAGTCGGGCAACCCATCACTACGGAAATCAAGCGTTGTCCCTTGCGCACCGCGGTCGCTGTGACACAAAACCCTGCGGCTCCGGTGTATCCCGTTTTCAAGCCGTCCAAACCTCGGTATTTGCCGACCAACTTGTTGGGATTGTAGAGCGTGAATTTTCCATCCCGAAAGGGAGCCGTTTTCGTCGAGGCCCACTCCAACGCTTGGGGATGTTTCACCAATTCTTGAGCCAAGATCGCCATGTCGAGCACGGTCGTCATATCAGAAGCTTGCCTCCAAGCTGGCGGCAGACCATGGACTGAGTGGAATTCGGTCTGATTCATGCCGAGATCCCGGGCTTTGATATTCATCAAGTCGATAAAGGCGTCGGTCGAGCCGGCCAGGTGTTCGGCCAACGCCACGGCCGCGTCATTGGCCGAATGGATAGCAAGAGCCTGCAGCAGCTCTTCCACCGTAAAGCTTTCGCCGTGTTTCAAATAGACCTGGGAGCCGCCCATATTGGAAGATTTGGCCGATACGGTCACCACTTCATCGAGGGTCATATCACCCTCTTCAATATGTTCCAAAATGATCAGTTCTGTCATCATTTTCAGCATCGAGGCGGGCGGTCGGCGCAGCTCATCGTTGGTCGCCACGAGAGTCAAGCCGGTGGTTGCATCAATTACAATGGCGGTCTTGAATTCGCCCGTCACCCGGGCAGGGAAGGCGTCTTCGGCCGGCAGATCCGTCTGGGCCAAAGCGGGACTCAACATGGACAAGGCCATGAAAAGCACTATGGGCGCCACGAGACGGCGCTTAAATAAAAGTTCTGGGTGCTCCATCAATCTCATCTTTCGGTCCTTCGAGCTCATTGGCCAGCTGACAGGGCGTTCAACCGCACCAAACAATCACTTTTCATCCTTATGCAGAGGTATCAGCATCCCTAATAAAAGGCAAGTGCGCAACCTAGAATCGGCCGACGGGCGAGGTCGCGTTCCTTTGCAAACCGCGTGGCAATCAGTTATCATTACCATCTCAAATTTGTGATTATCATAACCGCCCGTTGGCCGGAGTCGTAAAATGTTATTGCCTAAAAACCTCACTGTCATACTGGCCCTACTATTGGTTGCCGTTGCTCTTTTTCCAGCTCCAGCGCATGCCTACATTGATCCCGGTACTGGCAGTTTTGTCATTCAGGGCATCATTGCCGCCATCGTTGGCGCAGGCTTTGCGATCAAGGTTTTCTGGCATCGCATCGTTTCGGCCTTCACTGGTAAAAAGCCATTAGAAGACGACGACGATGACGAGTAGTCCTGCCGACGGCCCTCTCGCCGGATCTTTTCGCGACCCAAGCGGCTTTCTGTTCCGCCACGCCGGTCGCTTGCTGCGACAGGTCAATGCCAGTTACGCCCAAGATTTGGATCTCTTGCACAGCTCTGGCCTGTATGACGTTCTGGTCGCCAAAGAGTTGCTGATTCCCCACACCGAGGCTGATCTCGAACTAGCCGCCGCTCCCGGTGCCGTGAAAATCATCGAACCGGAACTGGTGCCATTCATCAGCTACCCCTACGAGTGGGCCTTCAGCCAGCTCAAGGACGCGGCACTGGCCACTTTGCGAATCCAACGCCTGGCCTTGAAGCACGGCATGACACTAAAAGACGCCAGTGCCTACAACATTCAGTTTCACAATGGCCGGCCCATATTTATTGATACGCTCAGCTTCACGGCCTATGTCGAAGGCGAACCCTGGGTCGCCTATCGCCAATTTTGCCAACACTTCTTAGCGCCCCTGGCGCTGATGGCCTACTCCGATGTGAGATTAGGCTCGCTGTCGCGCACCAATATCGACGGGGTGCCATTGGATTTGGCGGCCAAGTTGTTGCCTTGGCGCACTCGCCTACAGCCAGGTCTATTCATGCACATACACATGCACGCTCGCAGCCAAGAGCAGCACGCTGACAGTCACGACGACGCCAACAGCAGCAAAGCCAAAAGCACCACTGTTTCGCGCAAATCGCTCGACGGCATCGTCGACAGCTTACGCGGATCCGTCCGCAAATTGCAGTGGCGCCCAGGTGGAACCGAATGGGGCGACTACTACGAAGACACCAACTACACCGATTCGTCGCTGAGCGAAAAACGCGAGCTTGTCGGCCGATTTTTGGATCTCACGGAGAGTAAAATGGTGTGGGACGTGGGCGCTAATAATGGGTATTTCAGCCGGGTGGCCAGCGAGCGCGGCATCATGACGATCGCTTCAGATATCGACCCAACGGCGGTCGAACGCAATTGGCTTGCCTGCCGCCGAGGCGCCGAGCCCAAGTTGCTGCCCTTGGTTATGGACCTGACAAACCCAAGTCCTGCTTTGGGATGGAATCACCACGAACGCGACAGCTTTTTGGACCGTGGACCGGCTGATACCGTCATTGCCTTGGCCTTGGTCCATCATTTGGCAATCAGCAACAACGTGCCCTTGCCGCGCTTGGCGCAATTTTTTGCCAACGC
>JBLIOK010000079.1:0-10346 GCA_047639735.1 Candidatus Krumholzibacteriia bacterium
GCACAATCCAGTTCGATTTTAATCTCCCTCGTCGATTTGACGTGAAATACACGGATAGCGATGGCGAAGAAAAATTCGTCTACATGGTGCACCGGGCTATTCTCGGCTCCTTGGAACGCTTTATTGGTATCTTGACCGAACATTTTGCCGGAGACTTCCCATTGTGGTTAGCGCCTGAACAAGCGCGGGTGATGTCAGTGAGCCGTGATCAGGACGATTATGCCTTGGAAGTGGCCAATGGGCTACGTGACATGGGTATTCGGGTTGAAGAAGACATTCGTAATGAGAAAATTGGCTTCAAAATTCGCGAAGCAGAGGTGCTTAAAGTGCCCTGGATGCTCGTTGTGGGCGGGCGCGAAGCTGAAAATAAAGAAGTTTCTCTGCGCGTGAGGCACAAAGGGGACTTAGGGACCAGGACGGTGACCGAAGTTGGTCAAGATATTCTTGACGAAGTGTCCAAGAAACACTAGGTTAGCCTTTATATTGCGTCACGCTGAAGCGTTTCTACGCCGAATTTTTAGATTCCGGCAGACTTCAGGCGACCAAGCCAAGCAGAGGCCCGCCCTCTCACCGTAGCTAGCCATGGTTTAACCTCAACGGAGGAAGTCCTCAACAGAGGAAGTCCTCAACAGAGGAAGTCCTCAACGGAGGAAGTCCTCAACGGAGGAAGACTTGGCCTGGAGCGGTTATAGAATCAGTTACGCAGCTTGTTAGGCAAAGTCTAGCGGCGTGTTCTGTGGCGGACCTTTTAGGGCCGCCTATTTTTATGCGGACTCTGTTTGTAACAACGGTTTTTTCAGGAGGTAGGACTATCAAGGGTAATAAGGTGACCCGGGTTAACCGGATGATCAGGATTCCTCAAGTGATGGTTGTCGACGAGACGGGCGAGCAACTGGGAGTGTTGCCCACGCACGAAGCGCTGGCTATTGCTGAGGAAAAAGGATTGGACCTGGTCGAGGTTGCGCCCACTGCCCGTCCTCCCGTTTGCAAGATTATGGATTATGGTCGGTTCAAATACGAAACGGCCAAGAAAGCCAAGAAGGCGAAGGCTGCTTCGCATACGGTCAAAGTCAAAACGATACAGTTTCGACCTAAGACCGATGATCATGATTACCAGTTCAAGAAGAAACACATTCTTACGTTTCTCGAAGCTGGTAATAAGGTGAAAATTCAAATGCGATTCCGCGGACGCGAAATCACACATTTGGACTTAGCCCTAGAGTTTCTCAACCATCTGGTTGAAGAGATCAAAGAATTCGGGACGCCGGAATCCCGGCCTCAGCGTGAAGGTCGATTGATCACTTTTATCGTAGCACCGGTGAAAGCAAAATAGACCGAGACGAAATAGTCATTTGAGAGCTGAAAGAGAAGGACACTGTAATGGGAAACAAGATGAAAACCAATCGTGCAGCGGCCAAGCGATTCAAGCTTACTGGCAGCGGCAAGATCAAACGCGGCAAGGCCTTTCACGGGCATAACTTTACCTGTAAAACCCCAAAGCAGTTACGCAACTTGCGCAAGAGTGCCATGCTCTCTAAGAGCGACGAGTCGCGGGTCAAGCGCATGTTGGGTTGCGGTTAAAAGCGGATTTTTAAAAGGGCTTGTGACAAAGCGACCGCAAGGTTGACTGTCGTGAGCATGACAACATTTCACATCCGCTGCTGCTAGTGCCAAGAGCACCATGACAGCCAAAAAATGCGGGTGAAACAGGAGGCCATGAGATGCCAAGAGCAACTAATAATCCTGCGGCGAAAGCTCGCAGGAAAAAGTATTTAAAACAAGCCAAAGGGTTTGTCGCTAGCAAAAGCAAAACCTATCGCCAAGCTCGCGAAGCGGTGGACCGCGCGCTGAGCTACGCGTACCGCGATCGTCGCAATAAGAAACGTGAATTTCGCCGGTTATGGATCACGCGTATCAATGCTGCCGCTCGCCTCAATGGTTTGAGCTACAGCCATTTCATGAACGGCTTGAATCGTGCTGAGATCGACATCGATCGCAAAATGTTGGCCGATTTGGCTGTGCACGACTCGCCGGCGTTTGCAAAGTTGGCCGAGGCTGCCAAAGCAGCGCTCTAAGATCGAGCACATTGCAGTGCGCGGGTGCCTAGGCGCCTTGCGTTGAGGTTGGGACAAACCGGTCGAGAATGATCTTTCTCGACCGGTTTGTTTTTCGCTGGCATGGACTGAAACGGCTAAGGAGAAGTTGGTATGCAGGAGACCATCGACCGCCTGCGGTCAGAAGGTGCCGAACGCATCGCGGCCTTGACTGAGGTTGCTGATATTGAGTCCACACGGGTCGCCCTGTTGGGGCGTAAGGGCGAAGTCACTCTTTTGCTGCGTGGCTTAAAAGATGTGTCTGAAGAAGACCGGCCAGCCATGGGCGCCGAGTTGAATCGCTTGAAGGTCGATCTGTCGGACCTGTTGGCCCAACGCGAGGCCAGTTTGCGCGGTGAGTTGGCCGAGGTGCCGATGGAGTATGACCTCACTTTGCCTGGCACGGCGCCTTCAGCAGTTGGTGCTTTGCACCCGTTAGTATCCGTATTGGAATCGATCTGTGATATTTTTTACGGCATGGGCTTCAGTCGCGGCGACGGTCCAGAAGTCGAACTGGATTACTATAATTTCACGGCTTTAAATTTTCCTGATGACCATCCCGCGCGCGACATCCAAGACACCTTCTATGTCGACGACAAGGTGTGTCTGCGCACTCAAACTTCGCCGGTGCAAGTGCGGTATATGGAAATGACCGATCCGCCGTTGGCCAGAATTTTTCCGGGTCGCGTTTACCGCAATGAAACCGCTGATGCTTCGCACAGTTCTGAGTTCTATCAAATTGAAGGTTTGGTTGTTGATACGAATATCAGCATGGCCGATCTCAAAGATACCGTGGACACGTTCGTGCGTAATTTCTTCGGCGCCGATGAGCCTACTCGGTTTCGCCCGCACTACTTTCCCTTTACGGAACCTTCGGTAGAAGTGGACATGCAATGTATGGTTTGTCATGGCGCTGGCTGTGGGGTTTGCGGCCAGACCGGTTGGTTGGAGATCATGGGTGCTGGTATGGTGCATCCTAACGTTTTTAAGGCGGCAGGTTATCCGGCAGACAAGTATACGGGCTTCGCATTTGGTATGGGCATCGACCGCATCGCGATGTTGAAATATGGCATCGGGGATATCAGGTTATTGTACGAAAACGATTTGCGGTTTTTGAAACAGTTTCGAGGTGTGCTGTGAAAATAAGTTTGAATTGGTTGGCGGAATATGTGAAGTGGGATGATGAACCGGCCCAGTTGGCCGAGAAACTCACGGCCGCTGGTCTCAACGTAGAGAGCATTGAAGAATTTGTTGTCGCGTTCCCCAAGGTCGTGGTGGCAAAAGTGGTGCATCGGGAGCAGCACCCCAATGCCGACCGACTGAGCTTGTGTCGGGTCGACGATGGCAGTGGTGAAGAAGTGCAGGTGGTTTGTGGTGCGCCGAACGTGCGCGAGGGCATTACCGTCTTGTTTGCACGCGTAGGTGCTGTGTTGCCTGGTGATTTTAAAATTAAAAAATCCAAGATCCGAGGCATTGAAAGTTTCGGTATGATTTGCTCGGGCGCTGAACTGGAATTGACGAATGACAGCGATGGCATCATTGAGTTGGAGACAGACCTCAAAAACGGAACAGATGCCGACGAGCTATATGGTTATAGCGATACTGTCATGGATATCGAAGTGACACCGAACCGCCCAGATTGGTTAAGCCATGTTGGCGTGGCGCGAGAAGTGGCCGCCATCTATGGCGTAAAAATGAGCCTGCCATCGCGATGGAACGCCCAACAAAACGGCGAAAACCTTGGGCTGAAAGTGAAGATTGAAGACTACGCGGACTGTTCGCGGTTTATGGCTTTTGGTGTCCAGAATGCTGTTCGTAAGCAGTCCCCAGATTGGATGCAGCATCGGTTGCGCGCAATTGGTAGCCGCCCCATTGACAACATTGTAGATATCACCAACTACGTCATGTTCGAGCTTGGTCAACCCATGCACGCCTATGATCGCGCCAAACTTTCGGGCCAAACGATCACTATCAAAAGGGCTACTGAGGGCGTGAAAGTTGTCACTCTTGATCAGCAAGAACGAGAACTTGAAGCGGACACGCTGTTGATTTGCGACGACGCCGGGCCGATTGGTTTGGCAGGTGTCATGGGATTGGCCAACAGTGAAGTGGGCGATGGCACAACGGACCTTGTCTTAGAAAGCGGTTTTTTCGACCCGATGTTGGTGCGTCAGGCCAGCCGGGGCATGGGCTTGATCAGCGAAGCATCGTACCGATTCGAACGCGGGGCCGATTGGGAGATGGTGGAGTTTGCTGCGTTGCGCGCTCTGCACTTATTTCAGACATTGGCCGACGCTCGCATTATTCCTGATTGGGCAGACCGAGGGGATCCTGATCATCAGAACCCGGCGGATATCCCGTTGCGGGTTTGGCAGGTAAACCGTTTGATGGGCGCGGAAATCACCAGTGGTCAGGCAGCAGAATATTTGCAGGCCTTGGATCTTAAAGTGCAGCCTATGAACAGCTCGGGTTCAGATACCGCCAAGGCGGTCAACATGATGGTCAAAGTCCCGTCGTTTCGTCGTGACTTGCATCAAGAGGTGGATCTGATTGAAGAGATCGTTCGCAGTCACGGATTAGATAATTTGTCTGGTGGCGGCGGATTTCGTGGGGGCAGTGGCGGTGTGCGTAGCGATGAAGATGTCGCGCGCAACTCTGCACGAACCTGGTTTGCTGCCAATGGGTATAACGAGATTGTGACCTCAAGTTTTCTTTCCGAGAAGGATCTTGAACGAGTTGGGTTGCCCGGTGACGATGTGCGGAACACGGCCATCGCTTTGGTCAATCCACATCATGGCGGCTATGCACAAATGCGCACCGTGATGTTGCCGTCGTTAATGGATGTGGTTTGTCGCAATTTGAATGCGGGATCAACGGCGCCGCTTCGATTGTTTCAAATCAACCGGACTTATTTACCGGCAGGAAAAAAGCGCGCTGACGGACGCCATGCTGATGATAACTTGTTGCCGGAAGAGCCCAACTTTTTGCAATTCGCTGTCGCGGGTTCTCGCAAGCTTGGGATTGGTGACGTGCCGCAAGACTTGTTGGAAATCAAAGGCACAATCGCTGCTTTGTCGACCTACTTGAGAGTGCCGCTCGGTTTGGAAATTGCTGACGCTGAACCTTGGTTACAAGCTGGGGCGCAGTGGAAGGTCGTGACCGAAGATGGCCGTGAAGTTGGTTCGGCGGGCCACGTGGACCCAGCAGTTGCTTCGGCATTTGAAGTGGAGGAATCTGTGGCGGTGGTTGAAATCAACTTGAACGCCCTGGACCTGGCACCTCGCGCTCGCAAATTCGCAAGCTTTGGCCGGTTTCCGGCTGCCAAACGTGATTTGTCGCTACTTGTGCCCGGGGCCATCACATACGGCCAAATTGAAGAAACTGTGGTGGCAAAAGGCGGCGCTTTGCTCGATCAAGTGTCTTTGTTTGATATCTATAGCGGTCAAGGCGTGCCTGAAGGGCATGCCGCGTATGGAATTCGCTTGAAGTTCCGTTCTGCTAAGAGTAACCTGAAGGGCAAGGCCGTCGATAAAGCCATTGAATCGATCTTAAAAGGATTGGATGAGGGGCTAGGAATCACTTCTCGTGCCTGAAATTGTGCATGAGGTAGTCGTTAAGAAAGCCGCGAGACTTTGTCGGGACCAAACGAATTCATGAGCCCAAGCGCTGCATATTTGACATCTAAAGAACACGCAATCAAGGAAGAGAGCGTTTGATATGGAAAGTAATTTGAATGTTTTAGAAACGAAGGTTCTGGAGGCCATTGCGCTGATTCAGGACTTGCGCAAAACAAATCAACGGCTGGCTAACAGCAACACGGAATTGTCAGAGCAAGTCACCGAGCTCGAGGCGCGAGTGGTGGGCGTGGAGGCAGAAAATGAACGCCTCAGTTCAACGGTAAACGAGGCTGGCGAGCAGGCCGAAACGATTCAGGTTTACGAAGAGAAACGCCAAGCAATTGAAAACAGAGTTGGCGGATTGTTAGAAAAGTTAGAAGCGCTGGGATAATTCATTCGATTGTCGGTTTGGCAGAGATGCCTTACGATTATACAGTCGGCCAGCTGGAAGAGGAAGCATCATGCGCGAATCCGAAAGCGTGACAGTCAATATATTCGGCCAAGACTACATCCTTAAGGGTGGAGCGGATCCGGCTTATGTGCAAAAGGTCGCGAGCTTTGTCGACGAGCGGATGCATGAAGTGGCGCAAGGGAGCAACCGTCCGCCAACGGTGAAGGTGGCTATCTTGGCTGCGGTCAACATCGCAGACGAACTCTTGCGCGAGCAACAAAAACGCCTTGAGTCGGTTGTGGATTTTGAAGACCGCACCGTTCAGCTGAGTCGGTTGCTGGCCAAAGAAGTCAATGCCGACGAAGCTTAACGAGAAGCTTAACGAGAAGCGACGTGAATTTCGACGTGCATGACGAAGACACGGAATAGAAGATTCCCTGCCCGGCACGTGATGTGTCGTACGAGTGAGCCAATACTACATAAGCGGGATTCCGGAGTTTGCGAGCGATTGTCACGCTTGGTTTCGGCCAAGAGATGAAAGTTCGTGACAGGAGACCCACTTGGAGCAACACGGTTCAGTTGCTCCGACGCACACGACTGGGCGGGGTGTTTTTCTCACCTTATTTTCAACAGAATCATCAGGAGGATGAGGTTGGAAACCAACCTGCTTAAAGGCATTCCCGTTCGGGATGCGGTATTCAAGGAAATCAAAGCCAAAGTTCAACAGAATCTTGCCGCCGGTGGACGACGTCCTGGCTTGGCCGTGATTTTGGTTGGTGAAGACCCGGCCTCGGCTGTCTACGTGAAGCACAAAGCAAAGGGTTGTGAGGAAGTCGGCTTCCATCATGAGACTCACGAGCTGGATGCTTCGGTAAGCGAGGCTGAAGTCTTGGCTCTGGTAGACCAATTGAACAAAGATCAATCTATTGATGGCATTCTGATCCAGTTACCGATGCCAAAGGGGCTAGATCAGGACCGCATTTTGGAGACGGTGTTGCCGAGCAAGGATGTTGATGGATTTCACCCTTACAATTTGGGAAAACTAGTCAGCGGCAGTCCGACCTTCGTGCCCTGCACACCCAAAGGCGTGTTGAGGCTACTAAAACATTATGGCATCCCTCTGACGGGCCGCTCGGTCGCGATCGTCGGCCGCAGCGTTATTGTTGGTCGCCCACTAAGCATGTTGATGTCACTCAAAGGCGAATTTGCCAACGCGACGGTGACCATGTGTCACTCGGGTACTAAAGATTTGCGCCAAGTTACCCTCGAAGCCGATGTGGTCGTGGCGGCCGTTGGGGTGGCGCACTTGCTTGGTCCGGACGATGTGAAGCCGGGCGCGGTTGTGGTGGACGTCGGCATCAATCGTATCGATGCGCCTGAACGCAAATCGGGCACGCGTTTGGTTGGCGATGCGGATTTCAAATCGATGATTGGGCATGTGAGTGCTGTGACACCGGTGCCGGGTGGCATCGGCCCGATGACCATCGCGATGCTCTTGGAGAACACGTGGGAAGCGATGTGCAGGCGCGAAGCCATTGAGCAGGAGCTTGGCGATGGCAGCGTTTGATCTGGTTCGCGCATTTAGAAAAGAGCAAGACGGCATTGAAGCCGAATTGGAACGGCTGATGCTGAACCAAAAAGGCGTTCCGCAACGCCTTTTGGACGCGATGAAACACAGTCTGCTCGGTGGCGGCAAACGCCTGCGCCCCGTTCTGGTTCTGTGGTCATGGGATGCTCTTGGTGCTGGACAAAAGAACCTGCCTGTTACACGCCAAGAAGTTTTGTTAGTGGCCTGCGCTTTTGAAATGATCCACACCTATTCGCTTATACACGATGATCTGCCCGCCATGGATGATGATAATCTGCGTCGTGGTCGACCGACCTGTCATGTGGAATTTGATGAAGCCACGGCCATCTTGGCTGGTGACGCCTTGCATGCTTTGGCCTTTCAATTGCTGGTTGATGGATCAGGTGCTGCGGTGGGGCCAGTGGTGTCGCTGGTGGCTGACGCCGTTGGTCCAGCAGGTATGGTAGGGGGACAACAGATCGACTTGGATGCCGAAGGAACTGAAGTGACTTCTGGCACTGTGCGCGAAATTCATACGGGCAAGACCGCGCGATTGTTGATGGCAGCTGTGGGAGCTGGGGCCTTGCTAGCTGGCGCCTCAGCCTCGGTGCAAAGCGAAATGGCCGCGGCGATGCTTGATTTGGGGCTAGCCTTTCAGGGTGCTGATGATGTATTGGATGTGACGGCGACGGCAGCCGAGTTGGGGAAAACTGCTGGTAAAGATGAAGTGGCGGGGAAGGCCACCTGGGTGAGAGTCGAAGGACTCGAACGGGCAAAAGAAAGAGTTGTGCGATACGGGTCACAGGGGACTGAGGCCTTAAAAGCCGTGTTGGTCCCATCTGAAGCACGTGAACCATTGCTTGCGTTGGCCTATATGCTCTGGAACCGGGACAACTAAGGTGAGCTGGACCGAAAATCTGCCAATTTGGGCTATTGTTTTCATTTGTGGGGCTGTGGCTCAGATCGTCAAATTTGTGGCGTATTCTGTCACGAATCGGCGGATTGAGATCTCGGTCCTCGGCCAGTCGCACGGTCTGCCCAGTGTGCCAGCGGCGATCCTCAGTTGTTTGTTGGCTTTGACGATTATTCACGAGGGTCCTGGCTCAGCGGCCGCCGGGTTCGCCTTGGTTTTCGCGGTGATTGTCGTGCATGACACCGTCAAGCTGCGAGTGGTGGCAAGTCGTCAAAGAGAAGTGCTGTATCGGCTGGTCGTCGCACTGCCCGACGCTGGGCCATATCATCAGCGAGTGGCGGGTTTTCTGGACGCTAGGGTCCATCACCCCTTACATGTAGTTTTGGGGGTCATTTGGGGCCTATTATTCGCACTGGCTTTCGGGATAAACCCGAGTTAACCTAGAGCGATATAAAGCGAGTGCAGGCAGGGTCTGGCTAAATGCGAGTGCGGACTTGAGTTCGTGCAAAAATAACGGTGTCGTAACCATAAACGGGTGGAAACGAAATGGATTCCTTGCTGTCACGGATCAGTGGTCCGGACGACCTCACTCAACTTAACAATGAGCAGTTGGCGCAGCTGTGTGATGAGTTGCGCGAAAATATCATCGATTCGGTCTCGCTCTCGGGTGGGCACTTGGGGGCAAGCCTGGGTGTTATCGAATTGACGGTTGCATTGCACCACGTGTTCAGCACTCCAACCGACAAAATTGTGTGGGACGTTGGTCACCAAGCTTATGGCCACAAAATGCTTACTGGCCGCCGAGAAAAATTTAGCACCTTGCGCACTAAAGGCGGCATCGCTGGTTTTCCAAAACAGAGCGAATCCGTGCATGATATGTTTGGAGCCGGTCACGCGAGCACATCGATCAGCGCCGCGGTGGGTTTTGCTGTAGCTCGTGACACTCTTGACCAAGATCACTCGGTAGTGGCTGTCATTGGCGATGGCGCCTTGACTGGCGGCTTGGCCTACGAGGGACTCAACAATGCCGGCCAATTGGGCACCAATCTGATTGTCATTTTGAATGATAATAAAATGAGTATTGCGCCGAACGTGGGCGCCATTTCCAAATACCTCACACGCATCACCAGCGGAAAACATTACGTTCGTTTAGAGGCAGATTTGTGGGACATGCTCGGCGTGTTGCCCCACGGTAGCAAGGCCCAAAAGATGGCCGGGCGAATCAAGGAAAGCCTAAAGCAGTTGGTGGTGCCGACTATTCTGTTTGAAGAATTAGGGTTTAAATATTTCGGTCCGCTTGACGGACATGACTTGCCGGTGCTGACGCAAACGCTCAATGCGGTTAAGAAAATCCAAGGTCCCATCCTGATCCACATCAGTACTGAAAAGGGCAAGGGATACGGCTTCGCAGAAAAAGATGGCCAGCGGTACCACGGGGTTGGCAAGTTCGACAGGACTCAGGGAACCAAAGTTGTTAAGCCCGATTTGCCCGCTTACACCTCTGTTTTTGGCGATACCATGTGTGAACTTGCAGCGAAAGATAAACGCATTCATGGCATCACCGCCGCGATGCCTTCGGGCACTGGGCTGGCTGGTATGCGAGATAAATTCCCCACGCGATTCCACGATGTAGGGATAGCTGAGGGGCACGCAGTCACCTTTGCTGGTGGCTTGGCCAGCGCCGGATGCAAGCCGGTTGTGGCGGTCTATTCAACTTTCTTGCAACGCGCAGTCGATCATTTGATTCATGATGTTGCCTTGCAAA
>JBLIOK010000080.1:0-10272 GCA_047639735.1 Candidatus Krumholzibacteriia bacterium
CCATAGCCCGAAAAATTCCCTCAAAATCTGATTGTTGCATTGGCTTGATTTTAGCCAAGGCCGCTTTGCGTGTTTCCACATTTTCAGCCAAGATCATTTCCCGCATTTTCATAATGCGATCTTCACCAAAGAACATGTGCTCAGTGCGGCAAAGGCCAATACCCTCGGCGCCAAACTCACGGGCCTGAATCGCATCCTGCGGCGTGTCGGCATTTGTACGAACCTTCAAACGCCTGATGTTATCGGCCCAACCCATCACCGTGGCGAGATTGGGGTCGTCCAAATGAGGCGGCACCAAAGGCGGTGTGCCATCAATCACAGTACCCATCGAGCCATTAAGAGTGATCATATCGCCGGCCTGGAAGGACTTGCCTCCAATGGTCATCTCACCTTTTTTGCCGTCGACAAAGAGCGCACTGCAGCCGGCGACACAGGGCTTGCCCATGCCCCGCGCAACGACTGCCGCATGACTGGTCATGCCGCCCCGGCTCGTCAAAATTCCTTCGGCGACATGCATGCCGGCAATATCTTCTGGGCTAGTTTCACGTCGCACCAGAACCACTTTTTTGCCTTCGGCAGCACCGGCCACCGCGTCTTCGGCACTGAAGACGATTTCACCTTGAGCAGCGCCTGGACTAGCGGGCAACCCCGTCCCTAAAACCGAAAGTTCGGCCTCCGGGTCGATTTGATCGTGAAGGAGTTGGTCCAAGTGATCGGGTTCAACCAAGAGCAATGCTTCATCGATCGTGACCAGGTTTTCGGCTGCCATTTCAGCCGCGATACGAATGGCGGCGACTCCCGTGCGCTTGCCACTCCTTGTTTGCAACATCCACAACCGACCATCTTCGATGGTGAATTCAATATCCTGCATGTCTTTGTAGTGGCTCTCTAACTTGATCCGGATATCATTCAACTCTTTATATGATTCAGGCATGTGGTCTTCCAACGTGGGCAAATCTTTAGCTACATTTCCAGCGGGCAACAAAGCACGACCGGCAATATTCAACTGCTGCGGTGTGCGCACACCAGCCACCACATCTTCGCCTTGCGCATTGACTAAAAATTCGCCGTAAAACCGATGTTCGCCAGTGCTAGGATCACGCGTGAAGGCAACACCAGTTGCCGAAGCATCTCCCATGTTGCCGAAAACCATCGCTTGCACGTTGACCGCGGTGCCCCAGTCGTGGGGAATGCGATTGATTTCGCGATAGTCGATGGCGCGTTGAACGTTCCAGCTGCGGAATACCGCACTGATTCCGCCCCACAATTGTTCGTACGGATCGGTAGGGAAATCATTGCCGGTTTCGGCCTTGATGGTCGCCATGAAAGTGGCGATCAGTTCCTGCAAGTCTTCGACGCTGAGATCGGTATCCAGTTCCACGCCACGGTCGGTTTTGATGGCGTCGATGGCGTGTTCAAATTGATGTCCGTCAACACCCATCACAACGTCGCCGTACATTTGAACCAAGCGACGATAGCTATCGTAGGCAAAACGAGGATTACCACTTTTTTCAGCCAGGCCTTTAACGACGGTGTCGTTTAAGCCCAGATTCAAGACAGTGTCCATCATGCCCGGCATCGAAACACGAGCTCCAGAGCGCACCGAGAAAAGTAAAGGGTCGCTTGAGTCTGCGAATTTCTTGCCCATTGCCGCTTCAACTTTTGTCAAAGCGCTGCGCACATCGGCTTGCAGCTCTGAGGACAGTTTATGGGTCTGCTGGAATTCGATGCACTGCTCGGTGGTCACGGTAAATCCCGGAGGTACCGGCACATCCATACTGACCATTTCAGCCAAGTTGGCGCCCTTGCCACCCAACAGGTTTTTCATTCCAGCATGGCCGTCCGCTTCGCCGTTACCAAAGTAAAATACTCGTTTGTTCTTGCCCGCTTCACCGGTCATGACCACTCCATTTGTCAAAGTAGGCCACGGTGTCCATCGACTCCCGTGGCTGAAAGCTCTCTTCTTTCAAATATGAACATCCGTGCGGCTGGGTCAACCAAAACCCGCCTTTATCAACAAAAGAAAGGGCCCAATTCAAAGAATTAGACCCTTTCACTGCTCTATGCATGCACAGCAAGTGCAAACCTCGCGAAATTTATCGGATAACGACTATCCGCCCCCAATAATCTTCACGTTCTGGCATCTCTACTTTGTAGAGATAAACACCTGCCGATACGCTTTCGCCGTTGCGATTAACGGTGCGCCAATACATTTGGCCACCTGTTTGATTATCTGGTCCCAAGTTGATCACGTCATCACCGGCAGTCGTGAAAACGCGCACCCGCGAACCATCAGGCAAATTCGTAAAGACGACGGTCTCGCCCTGGCTACGTGGAAGACCCGCACCCGCACGAATGGGGTTTGGATAGGCATAGATCTCTTCGCCACCTGAAGCGACGGCTGCAGGCTGGTTCACATCAATGAGTGTCCGGTTTCCAGCACCGTTAAATAGCGACAATTCGTCGCCAGTAAAACGTGGTGAGAACAACATTTGATTGGTGTTGTTTTGCGGTGTAGTCAAAGCTGTATTGCCGTAATCGAAACTAGTAACAGCATAGAAGTACGAGAAGCCGTTATAGACCTCTTCGTCAAAAAACCGAACCGTATCGGGATTACTCAAATCGAAACAGGCAGCGCGTTTGGCACGGTAGCACAACGGCACAATTTCTAAACTGTTGTCGCCGCAGTAGCCTTCAAAGCAATCTTCGGGGTTTACGCGGTCATAGAGCCCCAACAGTTTCATCTGACTGCGATCATGGCTTGGTCCACGCCAAACTGCCCACCCCTGGAACGTTTGGGCAACCAAATCGAAGGTGTCGTCTGGTTGCACGACCCCTTGGTCAAATCTGATTTCAAGTCCCAGGTCTAAATCACGGAGCTCGGTCGAGGTCCCTGACGAAAAAGTATCGGACAAGAGCAGCGTTGTGCCAGTGACATAAATTCCGCCGCCATTCGTGGCCACCATGAAATCGCCAGAATTGTCGCGGCGGGAAATCACTTCCAGGCCGGTAGGCAAGGCAGGTTGCTCGGCAAACAAAGACCAAGTGGCGCCGGAATCAAAACTATGCAAGAGATTCCAGCCATCTTCCATGGCCAGCATCTCGCCGGGGCGTCCGCGGCGGTTGATTAATGAGAAACGACTCAAATTGCCCCGGTTAATGGGTTGAACGCCTGCGTCATTGTCAACCGAGACCCAAGTCTCACCACCGTCATTGGTTTGAAAGATGCCTTTTTGCAAAACACCCATCACAATGATGAGCGGGTTTGCGCTATCAATGAGCACGTCCCCCGCACTGGTGCTCCATGCACCCGGGGACTCCGGAGCTGGCACCACCAAATCTCCATACAAATTGTTCCAGGTTTGGCCACCATCATCGGTCTCAAACGCACCGTGAAAGAGCAATCCCGCGACAATGTGATCTTCGTTGGAGGGGTCGACCGAAAATGACTCAATTGTAGGCAACACCATTTCAACCGGATCATCCAAATTATCCTGTACCAGGATATCAGAACGCACAAACGAAGTGGCGTTATCAGAGGATATAAACAAACCCCAGTTGGGCATGAACACCAAGAGCCGGCTCGACTCCCAATTCAATGCTTTCACGCGGAACGTGCCCGGCAACACCAAGGCGCCAGGATCCAATTCGGTGGTCCATTGGGTAAATGTGTTGCCACCATCGGTTGTCACGTAGAGACCAACTTGGCCAGTTCCAATCGCAAAGGTGTTGTTGTCGTTTGGCGACACAACAATTTTAGTCACCAAAATACCTTTGTTGAACAAATCGGCCGCTATACGTTGCCAGCTGGTTCCGTTATAGATATAGACACCAGTCGAGGCCGATTCCAGAGAAACACCACTGGTAAAGGCTGCCACTTTGAAATCACCAGAACCGACATCCATCGCCACGATGTTGGTGCGATTCCAGGTCATCGGCAAACCATTATTGAACTGAGCCCATTGGCTACCTAACGCGCCATATTCCCACAAGCCACCGTTGTTCGACAGATTTATCAATCCGGCCATATTGCCATTGGCACCATCGCCCTGGTTCTGCCATTCAAAGACGATATTCTTTGGGTCATCGCTACCAATGTCACCCGAATCTGGCGTTGCGAATCGGAAAAGACGATCGACCTTGTCCCCAAAGCCACCACTGCTAGTGACATTGAAGGCCAGTTCATCTGTGCCACCGAGACCAAAACAAGTGGCATTGGTCGCGTCCAGGTTTGGCCAACTGACGGTCAAGCCAGGTTTACCGGACAGATTCAGACTCAGGTCCAAATCATCGGGAGAAATCAGATACAATGAATCACTTGCACAAGCTGCATCCGGAGTTTGAGCCAGCGCGGTAGAAGCCGAAAACTTCACGCAACTGACCACAAACACCACACACATGAGTGCAAACAACAACTGGCGCCCCAAATACTTCTTCTCCAGCGATGTCACCTTTGCTGCGACCATTCAATCCTGCCTTTCCAAACAGTCTTCACATTTCAAGAGTCAGCATTCGCCAACAAATTTTCAAAATCAAAGGCTCTCAAACAACCGTTACTGGTTGATCTGCAAACCAAAATACTGCAATACCCACCGTATAGCTTTGCGACTTTCGTCGTGATCAAACCGATACGGGTCAAAGCCCCAATAGACGTCGGCCTTCTGCACTGGCTTGTTCTCCACCATTTTGTAGGAAAAATAGCCAAAGGTTTGTCCATTTGTCAGGGCGCTGCCTCGATTTGTCAGAGCATTCTCAAAATTTGGGTCTTCATAGGTTGTCAATGCCAGTGATCCACAACCATCATCGAGAGCAAAAGCATCGTAGCGACTGTCAGGCCAAGTGGTTTCTCCCCGAGACCGAAAGTATTCGCGCATGTAATCAAAGCGCGCAATCCCTTGGAACATCGGTTGGACACACAGACCACCAGGGCCATCCTCAGGACACGATTGCTGAATAATTGGGGTGCTTCGCGTGCTGATATTGCTATTGACGAATTCATCGTTACGGAACGGGAACGTCAGATGAAAAAGCTTCATTGTGTCAGCAGCTGCGTCAACAACATCGTGCCAATCAATCACCGGATCAGTCCACATGGTGTCAGCAATGACGCCCGGCCCAATCAAGTGAAAATCGGCAAATTCCTCATCCAAAACCAGCCCTTTGAGGCCTACACAATCAACCGTACGGTCAAAACGCACCGTGTTAGGACGATTGTAAATGTTCTTGGTATTTGGCGATGTCCAATCGATCGCCGAAATTCCAGCGGTGGCGTAAGGATATTGCAGTGGCCCACGATCAATTCGAGTGCCATCGGGCAATTCACGTTGCCCAAAACCGGTGAGAAAGGCGTTGCCGTTAACCACAAGCGTTTCTTCGCGGGTATCAAAGACGATGGGCACCATGTAATTCTCGGAATGGACTTCCAAGAAGGATTCCATGCTGCCACCACCAACCAAGAAGAGGTTTCCACCACGTTCTTGGTACGGGGTCAGCCAAACAAAGCGATCAACATCATTAATAGGCCTGAATTGTCGCATCATTTGCTGGTTGTCACCAGTTTGGGCGTAACAAAGCACAACCTTGTATTTCACCATGTCTGAATACTGGACATTGTCCGTGTGGTCGAACCAATCGCGCTCCCAGTTAATATCGGAAACACCACCAGCGCCATCGGCCAAGAAATGCCACCATGGGTTTCGGTACGACTCGTCATTTCGCGGAGCGCCTGATTGATCAGGCCAGTTCCCCACATTGCGATCGACCACTTGATCAAGCACCATGATATTCTGCTGGAATACGGGATCCACATATGGCACAACTCGCAGTGTCCAAGTCATGATGCGAATCTGGCCTGAGTCATCTTCCACTCGAACCGTAAACGTATGCAGACCTTCTTGAAATGAACGCTCTACGGCGAACAAGTTGGACGTCGAAAGCCCAGGCGGAACAGCCCAACCCTGATCATTCGGATCGTCAACGGAAAGCAAATCCCAGCCATGACGATATGAAATAATATTACCGTTGTAGCCTTCGGCCGATGCAATCCAACTGAAATTTAGTGGCTGGCCAGATGCAATTTCATCAGATTTTTCGGAACTCGTCGTGGCCCCAAGAAAAGGGTCCAAAACAGTCACTACCGGTTTGTAGAAACCCTTCAAGATCTTGACGTGTGCAACCTCTACCTGGTACCCCAAACTCACGCTCACCGCACCAGCGGTGTCTTGAGTTTGAGTGGCAAAGAGGAAGTACTCTCCATCTGGTCGGTTCTGGAACGAAACCAAGCGGTCAGCTTGCTCAGCAGCGTATGGCAACCACTCAGACCATTCGGGATCGTCAAAATTCAGGATTTCGCTGAAATTCAGATTGTACTCGGTTGGCGTTCTAATGGAATTACCATTGGCCAATTTTGCCGATTTCCACAAGAAGCGAGCTCGCGTTGGCACGCGCAGATCAAAGTCCACATCTGTTCCCGACCAACCCAAGTTGACTGTCGGTGGCACTGTTTTGAAACCTTGGTTACTGAAGGTTTCCGGGAATATTCGTGAAGTGGGAACAATGGTTGTTGAAGTGAATGACATCAAAGCAGGCGATTGATCCACGGCCCCAACATCATCCATAGCCCGGATAAACAGGGTGTGCGAACGAAAGCTGCGTGGCGAAGCGCTACCGTCATCACCAGGAAAATCAGCTTGATCGGCCAAAACGAGAAAGGTCGAGTCATTAGCCGAGGTGAAATTCCAAGGATTGATAACCGCACCTGTCAGCGGATCGGTGGTCAACGTATCGCGAGGACTGATACCGTCAATACCGTTATCGCTGATCTTCCACTGATAACCCACAATGGTTCCGTCCGGATCATAGCCAGTCCAGTTAAAAGTAACGGCAAAACCAGCTTCTAATAAAGTCGGCGGCTGGCCAGTCAACCGCGTATCGGGGCGACTGTTCGGCACTTTTGTGCCTCCTAATTCCGTATCGACGGAACAGCCCGCGACAAACCCTAAGGTTAGCGCCACTAAAGCCACGGGTACGAACAATGCGATAAATCGCCTGATCATTGAATATCTCCTCGGTACACTGGTCACCTGCAAAATCTTTGGGGAACCCTCATTGTGATTGATATTTCTATGGCAATTCACAAGTGAAATCCCCGGAAGCTGTCTCGATAATCAAGCGGAAGTCCTTTGAAATGGCATTTCCGCCGTTGCTCTGCATTGCCCCCCGCGACAAAGGCAATCCACCTCCAACCAATCCTGGCACCGACAAGTTGCAATTACGCCAGCTAACAAATCCTGGTGTAACTCCAACCGACGGGCGCACTTTCTTAAAGTAGTTATAAAGACCCGGACGAGTGGGCTTCGAGAAGCAAGTGGTCTGATCCAAAGCAATCGCACTCATCGTGCCAAGGCCAAATTGTTTTGTCGTCGCGTCAAAGATAGCCTGAGCGACCTCAGGATCTTGATTGGCAAGCACAAACTGAATGAACAGCAAATAGCCGTCTGGTCCATTAAACAACAGTTCTGGCACAACCACGTCAATACCCATGCGCCATAATCCGCTGCCATTATCGATGGCCAGTCCTACGCCATCTGCCGCGCCCCCCCAGGTGGGTTCCTTGATGTCATCGTTGCCGCCACCGTCTTTGATCTGGTTAAACTCATCGCAATCGTAGTTCACCTCGTACTGCCATCCCATGATGCGCCGAACGGGTTCGTCCCAGGCCTCTCGGGGATCGTCGCTGCCGTGCATCAAAACGGACATGCTGTACAAACGCGCCGGAACGATGTAATGCGATTGTTCAAAACCAAAACCGGATTCCGCAATTTGCACAAAGTACGTCTGCCTATCCACGAGCATCACCAAATTTTGCTTGTACTGCAAAAAGTCATCACCAGGCAGCGGATTCTGCGTGACACGCATTTCAGCAATGTCCTGGAAGCAAGGGTGCTGCGATGGATCAGGGTAATCATCGGTGCATTCGAGTGCAGGCGTCCAAGCCGATGTGGACGATTCTTTTGGCAAGAATTCCAAACACTGCAGACAAGGCTCGTAGCCGACATCAAACGTGATTTGGGCCGGTGTGCCGTCACGGCGTCCGTGCTTATCCAATGCCTGGGCATTCATCACAAATTCGGTTCGGGGTCCAGTGAGGAAGCCAAGGGTGTCTGCGTACCAACAGGTGTCGCAGGTGGCATCCCAACGGCTGCCATCTGGTCCGCCGCTATTCAAATCACTTGATTCGGTGCTGAAAGAGAAAACCGCGCCGGTCAAGTTCTGACGCTTCCCTTTCACAAACCCCGTGAACCCTACCCTAAATGATTCGTCAAAAATCGCATCGCGCGGATCATCGCGAGATAGCGCCTTGAACACCACGTAAGTCCGGTCGGGAATGCGGTCACCCGATTGGAATGGGATGTGCTGCCGAGTTGGATCGTTCAACTGAATATAGTAAGGGTACACTTCTGGGTCGCTGGGATGAGCCCAATCTTGCTCCCCATCGAGCAATCTGGTTTGAGGGTCATAGTTGACCACAAATGAGATAGGCCTGCGAAAATCAGCCACTTCGACGCCGGCAACGTCGATGGAGTTGACCTCCATGTTGACTTCACCGCTCTCGAGTAACTTGCTGAATGGGCCAGTGCCAGAACCATCGTTTTCAAAAACCAAACTCGTTGACGAACCAAAGAAACTGAAGCTGTCGCCTGTCGCTTCGTTGAAGCGGCGAGGGTGCCAGCAGTCCTCAATGCTGGGCAGGCAGTTGTCGCCCAAGTCGCCTAACAAACGCCACTTGTAACCGAACAGTCCATCATCAAACGGGGCCACTGTGTCGATAGCTGCCAAGGCAGCGGGATCGAAACCGCGCACGTTGGGAGAAGACCCTGCCCAGTAGACTTGAAAGGGGAATCCGTACCCAACCGTATCTGGCTGATCAGGAATGATCGGAAAAGTGTCCCCACCAGCGATACGGAAAAAACTGATCTCGGGATTGCCGAGCGTGTTGCTAAAGAAGTGCAACCGCGCTGGTGTCCGGTCAAAATCACCAAAGTCATCGATCGCGACCATATGAAGTGTCATGTCATAGGAAGGGTTCACACCCTGGTCGATGGTGAAGTTAAAAATGGAATCCGTTTTGGTCGTCCAGTTGGCGATTTCCAAAGTGGTCGCATCCAGAGCTGGATTAAAATTCTGATCTTCTTCATCGATGGTCGTCAACGGGTCCTGTAAAGTCGTGTCGGTCAAAGCCCACACAAACCGTTCGGCCACGCCATCTGAATCTGCCCCGTACCAGAAAACATGAAAACGGTAGTAGCCGCCCCCATCTTCAAGTGGTGCACCAATGATAAAAGTTTCCGGCGCCTTGTTAACAACAACGGCTTCGGGCTCAAAAGCCCGGCAACCCGTCATCAAAAAAGCGAACAGAACTGCTGTAAATAGCAGTCCGCTATAGGAAATACGCCTGTTGATCATACTGGTAAACGCCTCCAAGAAGCATTTTCGAGATGAGTGATTTCACAGCGCCCGTTGAGGTGGGTCTAACGGTGCACACCTTTGACAATTACCTTTGAAATATAGGGATTAAGCCCTGCAGATGTCAACCTCAAGCTGAGAGGAAATGACGCTAATTTACACCTCATTCCAGAGACAAACCTCGCCAACTGGCTTCACCTCACAACTCATCAAGTGCTCACCATGTATTCAGGAGGTGTTCATGACGAATTCATGACGAATTCATGACGACCAGTGGCACGCACAAAAAAGGAGCGGCCCCCGAGGGAACCGCTCCTAGACAGCTTAACTGTCGAAGGAATTTCCTAAGAAATTACTTCACCAATGCCATCTTGTTCACTTCAACGTCATTACCCATGCGGGCTTCGTAGAAGTAGACACCCGAGGACACGTTAGTGCCTTGGTTGTTCTTACCGTCCCACGTGACGAATCCACTCTCGGAGACGTTTCCGTCTACCAGAGTCTTAACCAGTTGTCCACGCACGTTGTAAACCTTCAAGCTCAAGTGCCCAGCGGCCTTGATCGTGTAGGAAATTTTCGTGCTTGGGTTGAACGGGTTAGGATAGTTGGAAGCAGCGAAACGTGCCGTTGGCAATACAGCCGATGGCGCAGTCGTTCCGGATGATCCAAACTTAGTCAAAACATCATCCAACAACGCTACGCGACCGGAGAAAGAACCGGTGTTGACAGCGTCAGGGCTGGTGTAGGTGAACCGGAAGTCATACGGTTGCGAAACAATGCAGTTAGTCGTGTTATGCAGGTTCAATG
>JBLIOK010000081.1:0-10220 GCA_047639735.1 Candidatus Krumholzibacteriia bacterium
TTGGTATTGCTCAAGTGCCACCTCATTTGCAAATTTTTACGTCGCAGTGACTATACCATAAGTTCACCTTCATAACATTTGGAATCATCGCGGCTCATAGTGCGGAAAACTATACCTGCCTAAGAAGATTAGGCATCATAATGAGAAGAGTAATTCCAACCACCCTTTTCTCCCCTACCTGCAACCGATTCCTGATTGCACCGCACCCATCCGCCTCTCAATCCGCGCACTTTGGCCGATTGCAGACACAAGTCGGCGCGAGCTCCTTTCGACGGCGCTCTGATCTTCCCACAGTGCGGATTCAGTTGAATTGCGATTTTAATTCCAGCCGTCGTCGCTCTCGCTCGCCGTTTGGTCCATCTCCGGCCAGTCTGCCGAGCCCCTCGCCTGCTGCGCCTCCTGCAACACCTGGGCTGGCCACCGACAGATTGCAGCAGCCCTACCACTACAAGTACCGCTTCTATGTTGAGGGCGGTGCGTAGCTGAACGAGCACGTGCAGGAGGGGGACGTGGTTGGCACTGGAGAAATCGGAGTCATCAGCTACCTCTACAACAAAGGGCCAGTGCTTGATCTCTGCGGTCTGACGGACAATGGAGTTTTGCACATCATCAAAGAGGCAGGCATGGTCGCACCAGTCCAACAGCTTCGCCCCGAATGGTTGTTGCTGAAAGACTCACCCTCCCCAGTCCAACCGGTCGCCAAGGAAGCATGGTTTTCCGATTGGTACGAAAAGAAGATTGTCCTGGGTGATTCGGTGACAAAGCTTGGGATCTATCAATACATTGAGCTGACGAACTGAGAGACAGAATCACGAAGACGTAAAGGGTTTTGAACATGGCGGTGTGCACTGTCAGAAAATCTATGGCGACCGTCTCTGCCATGTGGTTCCGGATGAAAGTTTGCCACGTCTGAAACGCTGGCCCTGCTCGGCGCACCATGTACTTTGCGATCGTGGACTCGCAAACGTCGTGGCCGTTTGGTATTGCGCTGAAGGACCTCGAGTTGATGGGGCGGAGAGCGATCCCCACACCGGATAGACCGGCATGGGGATCGTGATAGAAACAATTTCAGGGGCACAACCTAAGTGAAGAAGGTGCCTTGAGGGGGCATTCGACTGCCGCCGCAGCTAGCTACCCACCCGCTGCACCATGAGTCGATGCACTAAGGTCCGCGCATTCTCCAGGTCATCAACGGTCGCCAGCGGATCCAGGCAAATGGACTCAGCCTGCGCCATGGCGTCGGCAAAAGTCATGTCGCCGATTCCGTCGCCTTGAGTGTCCAACAGATCACCGTAGTCCAGGCTTCCGTTGGCGAAATTCAGCCATGCCGAGAGAAGCTCGCGCTCCAGTTTCTCCACACCGCTACCGCTATTCCGCGCCAGATGTATCACATCGTAGGCAGCAGCAACCGTGACCGCGTCGGTCTGCTCTGGGAAAACCCCGCTCAGATGTGAAACGATCTGCAGGTAGCAAGCCAACTCGGCAGCGGTGAACTCCACGTTGCCTTTACCCTGCAGTTGGTGTTGCCAATAGCCGGCCTGGCGACTGCGGTTGTCCTCTGCCGGGCGAATAATCATCGCTAACCCGTCCGTGGCCTTCGCACCGTCACTATCGGTGACGGTCAGGGACACACCAGCCAGGCAGGCCGAAGCGAAGGTGTGGGTGCGGTTCTCAGCGACCACGTTGGGTCCGGTGGCAGCCACCAACGGATAGTCCGTGGTAACCCGGGAACCGGGCAGGCCATCCCCGAAATCCCAGGTCAGGTTCAAGTCATCGCGGCCCGGATCAGTTGACGATGCCCGGAACGTCACCGGCGCGCCGACATCCGCAAACAGTGTCCTGGCACCCTGCACCGTGCCATCGCCGACGACCTTGATCACAGCCGAAGGCGCCACGTTCTCGATAACGATGCCCTGCCGGACGCTGGTCGGATCGCTGCCGGGATGGACCGGCACCGCGATATCCGGCACGAGACTGCTCAGGTCGAAGTCGGTTATGGGGATTTCAAAGCGGTCTTCGTACAGTCCGAAAATGTCGATATCCAAATAGGCCGACAGCTCAAAGTAGAATTGATTGAAGATGTACTTGAAGCCGTCAACTCTGACATTTGCGGTGCCCGGCCCGTCGTCGGCCTTCAATGGCCCCAAATCCGCCGGGACCCCGGGACCGGAATAACGCAGGGTGCCACCGCCATTCGCGCCACCCGTTGAACTCCAGTTGGCGGTTACTTCTTTGGAGCCTGCCTGGGGTGTGATGGCCACCCCCATGGACCCAGACGCCAATTCCACATCAGCTTCCAAAAGGGGAACATCAACAGTCGGCAGATCAAAAGCCGCCCCGGCCCCAAAAGGTGTCGTAAAACTACTGGATTCATCGATGTCAATATTTGGCCCGATCCCGATGACTTCCACCTCGGCCACTTCTACGAACAGCCCCAGAATGAACGTGAATTCCATGAGGAACTCGTTGCCGTCCTCTTCCTCGATACCCGCTGCAGCATAGTCACCGGCAGACCAGTTCACTCCGCGTGCCACGCTCTGCGGGTTGAAGACACTCCCCTCCAATACACTGGTCACACCAGTCACGCTCACATCCATCGGCAGACGAATCCCGAAGGCCCAATCGAATTCGAAGCCGGCATAGAAGCTGTAGGCGCAGACACCGGCGAAACATGAGTCCTCATCAATCGCCCACTTGACGTTCGGCCCGACAAATGTGTCACCGACCACGATGTCGTCGGCGTCCTTGTCCGCAGCTTGGGCCTTCTCAGGGTATGTAATCGTCAAGGTCTCAGTGTAGGTAAACGTCCGCGGCTCTTGTCCGAATTCATAGCTCTGCCAGATACCGGGGTTTTCCCTGGCGACGGCCTCCTTGTACAGCTCCGTATGGTCCCCTGCCTTGACGAAGCCTTTCGACTGGGACGGAACGGACCCCTCGACGACAAGTCGTGGCCAAGCCTGCTTGCCCGCCTGCTGGGGGTTGTCATATTCAATCGTCGTGGTCGCGACCACGGTAATTACCTGCCCCGGCTGGATTCCCGCCTGCGACAAGGAACTCAGCGGCACTCCGGCATTGGAATCGTGGACAAAACTGACGCGGGGCACGGACAGCCCCTGCGCAGCCTGCTTGGACATCCTCTTGATTACCGATTCCTGAAACGGCGTGCGCTCCTCGGTGCCGACGACGTTCTTGGCGTCGACGGAGTTCATGTCAAAATCAGCCGCGGTTGCACTTACGGCCACTGGATTGCGGTCAGTGGCACCTTCTTCATCACTGCAAGAAGCAGCGAACACGGTTAGAAACAACAGTAGGACGATTAGCAGGTGTTTCATGGCATAGTCTCTCAATCTTGGGGTTCGGTTGGGATGGCGCCGGCAGCGCCAGCGGCAACTTTCAATCGGATACTTACGCTCCAGTATAGCATAATTAGCCTAGGTGTTCATCGTGGTTGTGAGGCGTGCCTTTCAAATAATCCTTTTGCGCGCGTAGCTCGGATTTCAAAAATCAATCTGCCAACACTCGCTCGAATTTCTTGGCAGCGGCCGTTGGTAAACTGACCCGTTAGCTTACTGACTGATGAACGGAACCCCGTTGCTCTTTGAGTGACGGGGTTTTGTTTGGGGGCATATTGGGGACGCACACCAGTGGAATGGTACTTGGTATAATCCGAAAAAAACTTCATTCGAGCCTAGGCTGCTTTAGCCCGATCGAGTACATAAAAGAGAAGCATGTTGCTTAACCTAATGTTGGAAATACTAACGCAAGATTAAACATGGTACTTCATTCTATCTCTGAGTATAATTTTCACCTTCTTACAATGACTCATTGTGAACGACAGGACCTCCATGAATAAACTCATCCGGTGCCTGAAGGCGTGGCGAATAGCCTTGTCCCTCCCAAATATTCCGTCCACCTTGTCCCAGTTGCGGTTACAGCTCCGCGAGAACAGCATAAACGGATGTTCAAGACCCTCTACGTCTTCGTGATCCTGTCGCTCGATCGACGACGACTGATCCACTTCAACGTCACCGCGCCTCGTTCGCCTTGGCAAAATGGCTACTGCGAACGGATGATCGGCACCATCAGGCGGGAATGCCTGGACCATGTCATCGTTCTCAACGAAAAGCATCTGAGGCGCATGTTGAAGGAGTACTTCGCCTACTATCACGAATCGAGAACACACCTAGGGTTGAAGAAAGATGCACCCGTTTCGCGTTCGGTGCCGACTTGAGATGCTGGACGAATAGTCAGCGTGCCTGTAATTGGTGGTTTGCATCATCGGTATTTTCGCGACGCTGCATAACAAGTTTATCCGACCTACCAAGTCCGATCGGGGGATCGATCTGTTTGGCTAGCACGAAACTTGGCAAGCTCTCAGCTGATCTTGCCATTAACTTCCAGCTTTAGGGAATTCACCTCAGCTAGTATTTGAAATCTAAGCTACGGGTTAAGCAATTTGGCTTATATTTGTGGCGGATGAATTAAATGGTAGGAACAGGTCAGGTATGTCTCTAGGTTCTCTCGCATGACGCGGTGCATTAAGGTACCGGAGGGGTGTCGAGGACGATAGACGCCAGCGCTTGCTGCCGACGTTTGCGCGGATGCTGTAACAGAAGACAAAACGCCTCTCCAATGCCCTCGAACGGTGGGAGGCTGTGGCAACGCCAGGCGTCAGGCACACCGTGAAATGTCCGGCGGCGGCATTAGGAAAAGACACTGCCTAGGGCGATAAAGATGACATATCTTGATGAAGAGCGTATGGAAAATTCCTATGACGTACTCACATCAGACGATGCGATTGATGACAGCCTCGAGTCGTGCTGATTCTCCCACGCCGGCAACTGATTGAAAATTGAGAGTGCCCAGGTCAATTTCATCGGTCTTGACGTGGTAAAAGCCAGCCTTGGCCTCACCTGTACTATGAGTCGCAACCAGAATACTAATTTGCTCAATTGCGGGTGCATCGCCATGAGTTGGGCGGTACTTGGTGGTCACCTTTTCGACGACACCTCGTAGGTTGCAGCCGTCTGGTGCAGCCAGAGATATCGAACAGTTTGCCAGGGGTTTTACTGCAGCGCTGGTAATATCCGGCAGAGCCATACGTCGGCGCGAGACTATAAATCCACCTAAGCCCAAACTGGTAGCAGCCGAAATAGCGGCCAATGAGCCCATAAAATGACGCCGATTCATCACTGTAGATGACCTTTCACTAGTCCCTTGAAGGGTAAATACCCACGAGGGCGATCACGAAATTGAGTACGAGCGAGGGCTGCATATTGCCTACTGGAAGGCCGCCGCCATAGGCGTCGATTTGAAGGCTGGCGTTATTCAAACTGCCACCACCAATGCCGGAATAGGGCTGCACCGGTTCTTCGGGGCGGGCCAAAAAAGCTCCGGTGGGGTCCGTGCGATCGCCTTCAACGGTTGAAGAGACAATCGATCCGGTGTGGCTGTGGGCAGGCATATTTAACCCCGTGAGCTCGGTTACCTCAAGGCCGAATTCCCCCCCCATTAATCTCGGGCTGAGTCCGGCGCCGCTCCCTTGATGGATGGGGGTGCGCCCGTTTAGCCCAGGCAGGGCAAAGGTTGTCCGACCATCGCCACCATAGAAGGTACCCAGCAAAGAGAATAGCGCATTGTTTTGGGCGATTGGCAAGAGTTGTCCATCGCAGGTGGCCCAACCCGTCGGTGCGAAGTTAAAACCGACAATTTTTATCTCGCCGATAAAAGGATCGGACATGGGGTATTCTCCTGAATTTGACTTAAAGGTTTGATCGCAATTTTAACTGCAATTGAGATGAAATAATTATATCACAGTTTTCGTTATCTTTAAAATAAAGATGTCCCTGTGGTGTCAATCTGCAGAAAGACTCCAGGCCAAAAGATCATACACATCACCAGTTTCGGCCAATTGGAACCCCAAGCGATCATAGAATCGGCGCGGATTGATCCACTACAGTCCAATTATTGTCTGGACCAAATTCAGGGGTTTCATTCCAAAACCAACAGGACCCGCACCGTCTCATCAATGTCTGCTTCATCAAGAAAGCTGATTGCCCTGCTGTTTTCCTGCAGGTGCGCCTTCAACTCAGCCACAGAGTCAATGGTGAGCGGACGTCTTCCCCGACCAGAGAAAATTCGTTTACCCCAATAGGCGCGCAGTTGCCCCGGAGTTTTGCTCAACAATCGCTCGGCAAATTCACGGTAAGTAAGCGAACTTTGATCATAATAAACGGGCACCACATCTTGCCCATCTTGGGTTTCGGCGACCTTTCCCAAGAAGATTTTTTGGGTTGTTTTCAAATCCAATTCATCGATCTTCGAATCTGCGGCAACCACCACAACAACGCTCGACGTGGCTTCACTTGCTAGCAGGCTCAACCACAAGCTGGTCAGAGCAATGATTGTGAATGTTCTATTCATAACAGCCCCTCCTAAAACATCACCGAGTATGACACGGAAAACATCTTGACCGGGTCCTCGGTAGGTGGTGAGTCAAACAAGCCGGATACGGGTATCATCATCATGGAGCCGAGTTCGGTTTCGATTCCGGAATACTCGATTTTTAAGACAGAAGCCAGTGACAATTGATACGTCAGTCCCGCTGTATCAATGTCGTGCGCCAATCCATTCTCACGATGCCAGTGTTGTTGAGTAACGTGTGGCAGCCAGCGTCCGAGTCGATAGCCTACAGTATAATAATATGATTCGCCATCCATTGGATCGATGGTCATCATCTGGCTCATACCTTGCACCGTGATGTCCATGTCGACTGCGGTGTATTCGGTGTAGAGCACAACATTTGACCAATCGATCATCATTCCCACCGCAACCGCTGAATGATCGCGATCATTCATCATCATGCCCATCGGCGAGGTGGGGTCTTCTGCAATCATTCGGCCAGTGTAGGCCGAGGCATTGAACAACACTTGGTCTTGCCAGTCGGCGCTCATCCGCATGCCGTACAACTTCTTTATGTGCATTTCTTCGAGGTCAACCTGGCCGCCGAACACGTCAGCGCCAATTTCTATGTCGCCCACAAAATGATTGAAGACCAAACTGCCGCCGACAAAAGACTCGCGCGTGGCCTGTGGTCCTGTGCCCAATTCCGAATACACCAACAAGGGTGGGCGTATCCAAGGATAAGCGGTGCCCACATCGACATACTCGTTCACCAGGCCCACCGGAAATTTGATCTTGCCCCCCCTGATGCTCAAGCCCCGTGTCAGCACGCTGCTGACAAAAGCCCAGTCAAGAATCACTGCAAAATGATCGCGCGATTCACTGCCCTCAGCGGTTGCCAAAAATTGGCTAGCGATGGAAACACCATCGGTGACTTCAGACGACAAATTGAGACCAAAAAGCGTGCCCGAAAATGAGCCGTACTTGTTGATGCCACCTGTGTGGTTGTCGCCGGCATAATAGGCGTCTATGTTTGATTGGTTGTAGGTCGTGGTCAAGAATCCGGAGACAGCGACCTGCCCCGGTTGGGCCATTGCCGAATTCACGCGAATGGTTTCGCCAATAGTCGCGAAAACCACCGACAATAAGAAAATTCGGATTGTTAATCTGGTCATCTGTCATCACCCTACTTTAGTTGAAGCTAATTTGCTGAAATTGCTCGTCTCGCTGGTTTCGGTCTGCGGTTGGCTGCCGTTCAGCAACCACTTCTTCAAGGTTCTGGTCATAGCTTTGGCCGAGATGGGCTTGGTCAGGTAATCATTCATTCCGGCCGCTAAACAGGCTTCGCGATCGCCGGTCATGGCGTTGGCGGTCAAGGCGACGATTGGCACCGTGGAAGCAATGCGGCGCAGTTCGGATTCGTGGGCCGAAGCAGACCCCGCTGCTGACGATTGACCGCATGCTTGCGGTGAGGACCAACTACGGATCACGCGAGTGGCGGTCAGGCCATCCATCACCGGCATTTGCAGGTCCATATACACCAAACTGTATGCGATTTGAGAGAGCTTATTGAGGGCGTCCTGGCCATCGACAGCGACGTCGACGTCGACGCCTAATTTATTGATCATCTTTTTAGCGATTATTCGGTTAATATTCAGGTCTTCAACCAGCAGCACGCGCCTGTTATCTTGGCCGGTGTTGTCAATCAGGCTAATATTGGCCTCAGCCTGCGCCACGAGTTTGCTTTTAGGCGCGCCATGTCCGAACACGGTGGCCAAGCAATTTTGCACCCGTGAAAGTGAGAGAGGTTTGGCAACGATGGCCGCATAGCGGGACGGGTCGTGGGTCGACGAATTGTCGGGGGAATTCAAAGAGGCTACGAGGACCAGTCTTGTTGGTCGCAGGTCTGCATCGCGGGAAACAATTTCACTGAACTCTTGTCCGCTGCGGCCCACCAGCTGATTTGCAATGAAGACCACGTCGAAGTGAGTCTTCTCAAGGATCGCTTCTTTCATCGCAGCGAGGCCTTGCTCGCTGGTGGCGGCCGTAACACAGTCGAGTTGCCACTGGCTCAGCAGTGATTGCGTGTTACGGCGCACGGTCGCATTCTCATCCACGACCAGAATCTTTTTGCCAATCAGGTGCGGTGGTGCGGCCATCGCTTTTTGGGCGAGATCTGGCTCGAGTTCCACAGTAAACCAGAAGGTCGACCCAAGATTGGTCCGGCCAGCACTGGAAACGCCGGGGCTCTCGACACCTATCGAACCGCCCATCAGTTCGGCCAGCTGTTTGGAAATCGCCAGGCCCAAACCGGTGCCGCCAAAACGGCGGGTGATTGAGGCGTCTGCTTGGGTGAATTTGTTGAAGAGAGTTTTTTGCTCTCGTTCGGAAACACCTTGACCTGTGTCACGGATCGAGAACTTAAGCCGGTGGCGACCACCGAGGTCGCTGTCTAAGCTGCAATGCATCTCAACTTCGCCGTGGCGAGTGAATTTGATCGCATTGCCAACCAGATTATTGACGATTTGGCCGAGGCGACCGGTGTCGCCGTGGTAAACCTGCGCCACCGTAGGCGCAACCGACCAGATGAATTCTAGCCCCTTACCTTTGGCCTCGAAGGCAAGGAGGTTGACCCGTTCTTCTATCAGCTGGCACAGATTAAACTCGGACACTTCCAGGTCCAACTTACCGGATTCCATTTTCGAAAAATCCAAAATATCATTGATAATCACCAACAGGTTCTTGCCGCTGACCGAAATCATGTCCACATATTCGCGTTGGCTGTCGTCGAGATCTGTATCCGACAGCAGGTCTGAAATGCCGATCACACCATTCATGGGCGTGCGGATTTCGTGACTCATGTTCGCCAAGAATTCACTCTTGGAGGCGTTGGCGGCGATGGCTTCATCCGCCAGCCGGGCCGACCGCACCGATTCTTCTTGTAAGAGGATATTGGAAGATTCCATTTCCTGCTGGGCCTGCTTCACCATCCGTATTTGGCTCTCGTTGTTCTCGGCCAGAGCGCGCAAGCTTGCCGTCATCGTGTTGATGGATTTCGCCAACACGTTGGTTTCTTCATCGCCGGTTTCGCCCATGGTAACGTTCAATTCACCGCCGGCTATCTTTTCGGAAATGCGCGACGCTTTTTCGATCGGACTGACAATTCTACTGCCGATCACGTTGGTCAATCCGGTGGCCACCAGCAAGGCGATACCGGTCACCAACATGAGAATAAACCGCAAGTCGGACAACGACTTGAGGGCACCTTGTTCAATCGCCTGCCCCTTCAACAATGTCTCTGAAGTCGAAACACCAAAGACATAGGAGAATATCGCTTCGCCGTCGTAATTCTCCAGCGAAAAGACATCACAGAAATAATTTTGATCACCAAAAGTTAACAAGTCACCATGTTTAGCAGTCGACGGATTGAGCCGTTTTTTTAACGAAGGATTCATTTTGACATCGGCTGACACGAGACCGGTCGAACGCATGATCTCGTCGCCGTCAGTCAACATCACAAAGTCGCCGGTGATCTCGCTGAATTCGTACATCAAGTCGGCCATTTCAGAGCTTTGTTGGCCGACTAAAACAAGGGCGGCTGCTTCGGCCTCTGTGCCATCAATCGCCCCGACCGTCAACCGCACCAGGTTATTCTGGGTCGTCGATTTGATGCGGTAGGAATTGAGGGTTTCTCTATCCCATTTCTCATAGGATGATACCGGCAGCAAGTTGTGGTGTTCGCCGCGCCCAAAGGATTCGATGAAGGGGCCGAACATCGACAATTCTCGAAAATGAGATTCGGCCTGATCTTGTTCAAT
>JBLIOK010000082.1:0-10179 GCA_047639735.1 Candidatus Krumholzibacteriia bacterium
CTCACTTGATGCAGGCCGACAACCCACACGTTCTGAATCTCAGCCCGCCGTTGAATATGAATCCCAAGTGGTTCGGTAAGTTTTCTGCCTACACGCTGAGTAAATATGCCATGAGCGTGTGGGTATTGGGCATGAGTGAAGAATTCAAGGCTCAGGGCGTGGCTTTCAATGCGCTGTGGCCCAAAACCACCATCGCAACGGCGGCGGTGCGCAATTTATTGGGCGGCGAACAAGTGATTCAAGCGAGCCGAGAACCCGCGATCATGGGCGACGCTGCCTGGTCCGTTTTGACTCGCGATGCCAAAGCCTGCACGGGAAACTTCTTTATAGACGAAGAGGTTCTCGCCGAAGAAGGAAACACAGATTTGGACCACTACGCGGTGGAACCCGGTACACCGCTTTACCCCGATTTTTTCTTGGATTGATGGCCGTGCGCCATAGCCAAAAGGAAGCCCGATGAACAAGACGAAGATCATTTGCACGATCGGACCAGCGAGCCGCAGCCCTAAAGTTTTGGCGAAATTGATGGAAGCTGGCATGAACGTGTGCCGCCTCAATTTCTCACACGGCACTCATGAAGAACACGCTGAATTGATCAAAGACATCCGAGAGGTGTCCGAGCGTTTGTCACTGCCGATAGCGATTCTGCAAGACCTCGCGGGACCAAAAATTCGCACTGAAAAACTACAGGGAAGAGAGTCGGTAAGTTTGGTTGATGGCGCTGAATTTACCCTGACTTCTCGGGATGTACCGGGCAGCGATAAAGAAGTTGGCCTGACCTACGCTGATTTGGCTCACAACGTGCGCGCAGGTGACGAGATCTTATTGGCCGACGGCGCCATGGAATTATTGGTCAAATCAACGACAGATACTGATGTTGTTTGCACCGTGGTTAATGGCGGGGAACTGGGCTCTAATAAGGGTATCAACCTGCCCAGCCGTTCGATCAACGCACCAATATTAAGTGAAAAAGACCGGGCTGATCTCGAGTTTGGGATGGTGCAAGGTGTCGATTTTATTGCCCTCAGCTTTGTGCGCACCGCCCATGATGTGGAGACGGTTAAAAAGATCATCGCCAAAGCCAAACAAGACATACCGGTGATCGCAAAAATTGAGAAATTCGAAGCCTTGGACAACATTGACGAAATCATCGCGGTGTCGGACGGCATCATGGTCGCGCGCGGTGATTTGGGCGTAGAGATACCTTTGGAGTCGGTGCCTCGTGCGCAAAAGGTTCTGATCAGGAAAACCAATGCGGCCTCGAAGCCCGTGATCACCGCTACTCAGATGTTGCGTTCGATGGTGGAGAGCCCGCGACCAACGCGAGCGGAAGTTACCGATGTCGCCAACGCTATATACGACGGCACAGATGCGATCATGTTGTCGGAAGAAACGGCGATGGGCAAGTATCCCGTCGGAGCGGTGGAGGTCATGTCGAAAGTGGCTGCTGACACCGAAGCCCATTTTGATCACGAAGCTTGGGACCGAAGAGTGAGCTCGGATATTCAGCTCGATTTCAAAAGCGCTGTGGCCCATGGCGCTGTTTCGATGGCAAAGGACATCAATGCGGCAGCGATCATCACCTGCACCAAAAGCGGTAGCACCACTCAGTTGGTGGCCAGGTATCGCCCAAAACAAGTTCTCTTGACGATGACACCTGAATGGAAAACGGCCCTGCGTATGGCCTTGGTTTTTGGCGCAGTTCCAGTATTGATCAAGATGAGTGAAAGTGCAGAAGGGCTAGAGAGGCTAGCGGTTACTTCGGCTTTGCAGGCCGGCTTTGTGAAGCCAGGACAGCCAGTCGTGATCACCGCCGGGTTGCCCTTTAATGTTTCAGGCACCACTAATTTGATCAAGGTCGCAACGGCCGAATGGTCTTAGCGTACGACGGTAAATCGGCCACGAAAAGTTTCGAAGCGATCGTCATCTGATTCGACAACATAGAGATAGACCCCACTGACCACTTCTTGTCCATTTCTGGACACAAGATCCCACGAGACAGCCCCCAGGCCCGTTGTGCCGTCGTGACTTATGGAGGTGATCAAATCGCCGCTGGCGGTGAACACTTTCACGCGATTTTGCGCGGCCGGCAGGTTATTGAACATCACCCGGACTCCGGTTGGGCTGGAGTTTGACGCCGGTTGTTGCTGGAATTCCGCCAACGCTTCGCGGGTCGCTGGATTGGGGTAGACGTAAATATTCACGCCCTCTTGGTCGCGTTTTTCAATGGTCTGGGCTATCGGGGCTGGCGTGACAAATGTTTGATTATTTTCGGGATCGCTTTGCACGCCATATCCGGCCAATTGATATTGAGACCCATCCCAAGCCAGATCATGATCGGACGCAACAACTGAGTAGAACGTGATGATTCCGTTTTGTACTTCGGTATCGAGATGATGAAAATACTTTGTGCTGCGTTTGCCGATCACCGGGTTTGGCGAGGGTGAATAAGCACGGGCGGTGACCGCAAAAAAGGTATCGAGCACAGCGGTGGCGTATTCCCACGGCAGAAATGGCGCCATACCTGGCCGCACAGTGCCCGTTGAATTGCGGATACTAGGCATCACGAGCAGGCGGTTGTTCACATCGGTATCTACAAACGTCTGCATGACTTCGTCGAGACCTTCGAACTGAGGATCTGAAAGACTAATGGGAATGTAATTGGCGCCCGCCAAACCTGTGTTACGGCCTAAGCTGCGTACGGACTCTGAGTCTCCGGTGCCGGCAGGAATCGAATTCACAAGGTCGTACTCGGCAACCATAGCCCATTCAACGGCACCGGGGCCAGACGACTCCGAGGTTCCTGGTGGTCGTGACCAATTGCTCACTCGCCAAACGCGATAGGATTCGAAATCCTTTTCGCCTGTATCCGGGTCGATGTCAAACTCACTGCGGTCGTCCCAAAACAATTCCACCGAGTTGTCGCCGGCAACGGCCCGAAAGCTTGGCGGTGTGGGCGGCATTTGGCCTGGAAAGATCCAGGGCACATGAGTTTCGCGGCCGCTATTGCCAGTCCTGTGACGCGAGCCCCGCGTGTTGAAGTAGAGTTCGTTTTCGACGGTGCAGGGTTCGCCATTGGCTCGGAAACATTCTTCACAGTTGTCGCGATTGGCGTACATGCATAGGAGGCCATTGGCGCCCGTGGTCATGGCGCCTGGGTTGATGAGTTCGGCACCGAAAACAGGAGACGCGCCGGTGCACTCGTTGTCCATAAAGTCAATGCGGTGTTGGAAGAGGCGCTCTTCGCCGTTGGCATAGGGCGGATAGTGGCCGATGCAAACCAATGATTCTCGACCCCCGCGTCCGGAGGTGAAATCATTGTCCATGTCGAAATAACGACCGCGATGGATCTCGGAAACTTTCAAGGCGCTGCGCAGCATTTCGTCCATGCCGTTGCCGATAACGAACGCGACGCGGTAGTCCACCGTGCGTCCAGGTGGGTAGTTCGTAAAAGGGCCGCTGGACATCATGAACTTCAAGTCGCCCCCTTGCTCGGGCTTGCGATCGCGATCGAATTGGCTTCGTGCCATCAGTTCGTATCGTTCGTTGTCGACGGCCGGCTCGCCGTTTTGGATCGTTAGGGCGTTGGTTGCGAAAATCTGATAACCGCTGACACCTATCAGGTTGGGTGCGTAGAATTGCAGGGGGTCGGTTGTGTGGCCAAGAATCATCGTGCCAAAAACTCCCGGTAAAGGGTTTTCAGGGGCGGCGTCTTTCATCCAGGCGACTTCTATGCGGTGAAACAGATCATCAGAACCGCGCACGGCACCCCGGTAAAAGCCGGCCAGATCATCAGGATTGGAACTGCCTTCGTCGCGGGTTTGGATATCGCAATCGACATACATGCCCAGGTAGAGATCGCTGATATTAGAATAGCCGGTGTTGGTGATGGAGTAGTCGAGGATGACAATGTTTTCGTATTCTTCTTGAAAGTAAGTCGCGGCGCGTTGCACGATTTTTAGACCCATGGGGTTGTGGTCGGGGTAGAGCTCTCGTCCCAGGGCGGTGTCGTCTCTCATGGTGCAGGTGAACATTTGCGAGGCGATTTGGCCAAAGTCTTCGTCAATTCGACCATCGCCATCGTCGTCGAGACCGTTCATGAAGTCTTCATCAACTTGCCCGTCGTTGTCGTCATCAGCGTTGAGTTCGGGTAGGCGGGCTCCCGTAACTGTTGTGTAGCGGCTGGGCCGGACGATGATTCCCTGTCGGCCTTCATAAATCGTGTCTCGAATGTCAGAGCCGGGCCGTATTTCACGCTCCGGTTGGCCGGTGGTGACCGAAGGTTGGCCGTCGACCAAACCGCCAATCCAGAGGCCAGCTCCCCACAAATATTCGTGCCCAGAACCGCCGGGCCACTCGCCACTTGGTGAATTACTGTAAGGAAACGTCTGCGTATATTGGGAGCCGATCAAACCGTGGTTGGTGATATTCATGTGCAAGTCGCCCATGTCCAAGACGTATGAACCGTCCAAGACGTGGATGCCATCGGGCCGGGATATGTCTTGGTCGGCCAAAGCTAGGGGCGATTCAGCACTCGCAAAGGCCGGTAAGAGCAGGCACAGCAATGCTAAAGATGTCGAACGAATGATCATAAAGTGAGGCAAACCCTTGCAAAAAAGTTGAGCGATAATTCCTCTTCAAAATAGGGCCGAAGGCATTACGTATCAAGAAGGTGTCAGGTTCCAGACCGATTGGTGTTTTCTGCCTCGGTTGAGATGTCCGGTGATTGGCGGCCTGGGGGCAGGACGTCCTTGAACGCGGCTCCGTATAATTCCCACAAAGTGATGAAGAGGGCGGCGATGATAGGCCCGATGATCAACCCGAGGGCGCCGAACATGAAGATGCCGCCCAAGGTCGAGACCAAGATCATCAAATCTGGCATTTGGGTGTCTTTGCCGACCATGCGGGGGCGCAGGAAGTTGTCCACACTGCCTACGACTAACCCGCAAAAGAGGGCCAAACCGACGCCCTTGCCGAGAGAGCCACCACCGATCAATATCACCGCGGCCGGCACCCAAATCAGGGCTGTGCCAATGCCTGGGATGATGGAGAGCACGATCATGATGGCCGCCCAAAAAATGGCACTAGGGATGCCAACAACAAAGAAAGCGAGCCCCGCCAAGCCTCCCTGCAAGGTGCCGATGGCTGCCGTGCCCTTTAAGGTCGCGCGGGTTACGGAGCTAAATTTCTCGAGTAGCCGACGCTCCTCTTCGTCTTTCAAGGGCAAATAGTAAAGCATCAGGTCCACAAGCTTGTGCCCATCAATGAGGAAGAAGTACATGCTGTAGAGCATGATCATCAGCATAAAAAGAAACTGCACGGTGCCGGTAGTGGCGGCGGATAGACTGTTGATCAAAAACTTGGAGAAAAGCCCCACCACTTGGCCGATTCTTGTCAGGAGGCTGTCTTGGAAAGGGGCGGCCTTTTCATAGTATGGCAGGCTTTGCAGCCAGACAATGACTTGATCGGGGTGGGCGAGCTTGTTTTGCACCCAAGGCGCGGCTTCGTTGCCCACTTTGATGGCCTCGGCGGTTACGATGCCCAAAAGGGCGCCCAGCGGGATGATGATCACCAAGACAATAAGCAAGATTGTGAGCAGCGAGGCGGGGGTTTGCCGCCCTTTGAACAGCCGCACAAACCGGTTGTACAGCGGTTGGGCTAAAGACGAAAAAATACCTGCCAGCAAGAGTGCCATCAGGAAACTTTTGATCATTGTGAAGAAAACAGCCGTGATACCGGCGACCAGCATCAAGAGGACAATCTTATTGGCGGGATTGGGTTTCATCAATTGCTCCAGTGCTGGTCGAACCTGTCTGCCGAATAGTTACAGGTTAAATCATTGGTCCTTGCGCCGTCTCTTGCTATTTTAGTCTAGCGGAATATAAAACCCAACGATCTTAACAAGGAGCCCCCAACGTGGCCGATTTGAAAGCAGTCTTTGAAACCGACAAAGGCACGATCAATGTGAACTTGTTCGCCGACCAAACGCCTCTGACGGTAGCGAACTTCGTTAACCTCGTTCAACGTGGTTATTACGATGGATTAAACTTTCATCGGGTCATCGATGACTTCATGATCCAAGGTGGATGCCCTCAGGGTACAGGAACCGGCGGACCGGGTTACCAATTTGGTGATGAATGCAAAGACGACTTGCAACATAGCGAGCCTGGAGTCCTTTCCATGGCCAACGCGGGCCCTGGCACCAATGGCAGCCAGTTTTTCATCACTCACGTGGCTACGCCATGGCTTGACGGCAAACACACAGTGTTTGGCAAAGTGGTCAGCGACAGCGACATGGATGTTGTCAACACCATCGCCGGTAAAGACGGCATGGCCAAGGTGACGATTGAAGGCGATGCATCGGCTTTGTTGGCTGAAATGGCCGATCAAATCACCGAGTGGAACTCTGCCCTCGACTAGTCAATTGTTTGCGAATGAGATTATTCACCGCGGCTGGGCTCAGAGCTTGGCCGCGGTTTCTCATTGGGGTGGGAACGAAATGGGTTCCCGGAGTGTAAGAGCGGTCACACAAATCCGTTTTTATAGTATTACCAGATGAGAAGGCAGGAGGAAAACCACGATGCTAGGAGGTCCACTGATGTTGAAAATTTTGGTACTGAGCACGTTGCTTATTGGAACGTTGACCTTGGCGAGCAACCTGATGTCGCGCTTTCGCCCAGCGATGGTTTCGGTCCCGATGATGGCGGTCATGACTTCACCGATTGCCAAAGGAAAACCAGCTGGCGAAAAGAAGGACGCTGTTCAAAAAACTGATGCCGAATGGAAGAAGGAACTGACTGACCAGCAGTATCAGGTGACGCGCTGCAGCGCGACCGAACGTCCGTTCACGGGTAAATATTGGGATCACCACGACGACGGCATCTACTTGTGTGTTGGCTGTGGAGCTGAACTGTTCGCGTCGAATACAAAATTCGAATCGGGCAGCGGGTGGCCTAGCTACTACGAAGCCCTCGAAGAAGGCGCTGTGAGCGAAATCAAAGACATCAGCTACGGCATGGTGCGCACTGAAGTGGTCTGCGGTCGCTGTGAATCCCATCTTGGTCATGTGTTTGAAGATGGACCCAAGCCAACCGGGCTGCGCTACTGCATCAATTCCGCTTCCCTCAATTTTCAGCCGACAAAGGCTGAAGTGGAATAGTCGGAATTGAATGCGAATCAAAATAATGCGCCGCGGGAAGAGTGCCTTTGCACAAAATCCTCGGCGCATTTTTGTTTTGGGACTTGATTGGTTGGCTGAATGATGGTCCGTTGAGTGTTGGTGCGTCGCCGCTTGTATTCATTAGCAAAGGGATTTCGGTTTTGAAAAGCCTCGCCAAAAAGATCAGCGGTCTGATTTTGGTGTCGATCTTGGCTTTGTTGCCAGGGGAATTGCTTGCCCAAGACGCCCTCAGCGATTCGCTGCTGAATCTGCCTTGTAAAGATTTAGAAGAACTGTTTTACCGTCAGATCCCCCGCAATGTGTACGATGATTTGCCCGATCAAGTCTTTGGCTGGGTATTGCGATTGGACGCCGAATGCGAAATGGGCGAGCCCATGGGGCGCACGCAAATTTTAGCCAGTATCTGGGACGGGAATTTTCAAGAGATCGTCTACGGCTATCAAGTGATCAGCTGGTTGGTTGATCGGTATGACCCCGACAAGCAAGCAGAGCCTGGGAGTGATCGCGCACTCTTTGATACGTTCACCACAGACTTTTCCAATCAGATGTTACCTCACACTTTGGACGGCAGCCTGGAGCAGTTTTATTGCCTGTACTATGCCGGCCAAGTTGACGAGGCCTGGGGCCTGTTGCAGTCCGAAGCATTAGAAGATACCTGGCTGCGCTACTACTACGACGAAGAAGTGCACAACCTAAGCCGTGCTGACGAACCATTTCTCTTTGGATTGCACTACGGCGGTTGGTGGCCTGGTGGCGATATCGAGTTTGTTGGCCCGAAGCACATTTTCGGTGGATCGGTTTCTCAGAACACCCATTGGGGGTTTTGGCGTTTTTTAATAGAGTGGCGCGGGGGCCGGTCCGATGAACCGTATTTCGTAGACGAAGAAGGTGTGACAGGGGTATCTGATCGGTGGGATGCGATTTTGATTGGTGGGGAAGTTGGGCTAACGGCCTGGAAGTCGGGGAGTCACCAATTAGATGTTTTTGGCGGGATAGGGTTGGATGTGGTCAAACCATTCCGAGACGAAGAGGTGGCACTGGCTGCGTTTGACCTGAATTTGGGGACCAGTTACCGTTTCTATCTGGCGCGCAGCGAACGATTTTTCCTGCAGGCTGACGGGCGCTACGAGGTGATTGGAAGTCGAAATCAGGACGGAGACAGTCTCGGTGGGCAGGCGCTCTCGGCCAGAGTTGGCTTCGGCTGGGCCTTTGGCGAAAGCCCACAACCGCGTTTGCAAGCCCTTGGACAGCAGCCTTAAGCCAGTTTGTCGGGGTGTAAAATCACCTTGATTCCCCCTCTGTGCGCTTTACCTTTGAAATATAGGCGACAGTCTCGGTTGCAGAAGCCCTGTTGCCACCTATTTTTGCGCGCTGGCGAGGGGTTAGTGGCGCTATTTCACCAGATGATCTTAGGATCAAGGAGACGTAAAGATGAGTTTCCACAATCGCCTCGAGTCATTGCTCGGCGGCTCGAATATCAAACGCAACTTGGAACGGCCTGAATTGATTCAAGCCTGCGTCGACAATAAGGAAGCCTACGTCAGTAAATGTGGCGCCTTGGCCACTTGGACTGGCCCCGAGTCCACCGGTCGCAGTCCCAAAGACACCTTGGTTGTCAAACGCGCCGAAAGCGAAGGCACGATCGATTGGTCTGCTGCGAACAACGTGCCCATCGACGAAGAAACCTTCGACATGTTGGTTGCTGATGCCCTGGAAACGTTAGGTGCCAGCGATAGCGTCTATGTGAGTGACCGTGTGGTTGGCGCAGATGCTTCGTATGCGTTGCCGGTCACCACGATCGCCAACAAGTCTTTGAACGTTTTGTTTTTGGACAACATGTTCCGTCCGCGCCCTGATGGAATCGAAAACAGTATCTTCGCCGACAAGCCCTTCACCTTGCTGGTTTGCCCAGACAACAAACTGGATGCGAAGAAGTACGAAGGCCGCCTGCGCCATGACGACCGCATCGGAAGCGCGAGCACCATGGTCATCGCGACTGACTTCGATCGTCGCGTCGGGGTTGTTTATGGTTCAGCATATTGCGGCAGCTGCAAGAAAATGCTCTTCACGACGATGAACTATTTGTTGCCCGCGGTGGGCATCTTGCCCATCCATTGTTCGGCTAACGAAGGCAAAGAAGGCGACATTGCTTTGTTGTTAGGCCTTAGCGGAACCGGCAAAACGACTTTGAGTGCCGACCCTCACCGTGCCCTGTTAGGTGACGATGAGCACGGTTGGGGTGACCAAGGCGTGGCCAACTTTGAGAATGGTTGTTACGCCAAACTGATCGATCTGAATCCAGAAAAAGAGCCTGAAATTTATAAGGCTTGTTTCGACAATAAGAATTACTTGGAGCACGGTTCGATCATCGAGAACGCGCTGATGTTCCCCAATGGCGAGTTTGATTTGTTTGACGATCGCTTGACACCAAACAGCCGCGGATCTTATCTGCTATCTGATTTGGAAAACATCAACGTGTCGAGCACGGGCACCCACCCAAAAACCATCCTGTTTTTGACGGCAGATGCTAACGGCGTTTTGCCTCCAGTGAGCAAGTTGTCTCGCGAGCAGGCGATGTTGTGGTTCATCATGGGTTACACCAGCAAGCTGGCCGGAACTGAAACCGGTGTTACCGAACCCGTCTCGGCCTTCAGCCGTTTCTTCGGCGCGCCTTTCATGCCGCGTCACCCAGATGACTACGCCGACTTATTGGGCAAGAAACTCGACGAGCACGGCACGCAAGTCTACTTGGTGAATACGGGATGGAGCGGAGGACCATACGGCGAAGGTTCGCGTATGGACATCACGTTAACTCGCGCCATGGTTTCAGCGGCTATTGACGGCAGCTTGAACCAGAGTGAGTTCAAGCAAGACGAGATTTTCAAAGTGATGGTGCCTGTGACTTGTCCTGGGGTAGAAGACTCATCAGTGTTGACACCGGTGAACACCTGGGCAGACAAGGGTGCCTACGCTGCTCGTGCGCAAAAACTGGCTTCAGA